>CBDAFH010000209.1:0-9685 GCA_965195165.1 uncultured ANME-2 cluster archaeon
TGCGATCACAGGGATGTTGACTGACCGCACCAGTTCCGCGGTCGGTGTGATATCGATTCCACCGAGTAACCCTTCCGTATCGACATTCGTGAATAATATGCTCCCTGCTCCGAGTTCCTCGAATTTCATCCCGATATCGACCGGCTTTAGTCCTGATCTCAGAGTCCATCCCTCGATTATGACCTCGCCTCCTGCCGAATCGAGCGCAACCATGATGTGGTCGCTTCCGAACTCATCTGCGAGTTGCCTGACAAACAGAGGATTCTTAAGTGCCGCGGTGCTCACGATCACACGATCCACCCCGATCCCGAGCAGGTCCTCGACATCATCCATCGATCTGATGCCGCCACCGATCTGGACGTGCGCATCACACTGCTGGCAGATATCCTTTACGATCGGAGCGTTTTCCCTCTTTCCGTAGATGGCGCCATCGAGATCGATCAGATGCAGGGTTTTTGCACCTTGATCCACCCATTCGCTGGCTATCGATACCGGATCAGGGAGCGAGACCAGTTCGGTACCCGGCTTTCCCTGCACCAGTTGCACGCACCTGCCGCCCTTGAGATCGACGGCTGGAATTGCTTCAAACGTCATCTTCCGCACCCTCGCCACCTTGCACCGCCGCCCGTGCCTGCCGCGGACTGTAGATGCAGTACGGCTCTTCCGCGAGATAGTCGCCTGTTGCTGCATACGCCCGGGCACGGCAGCCGCCGCAGACCCGTTTGTACCCGCAGATCCCGCATTTGCCCTTCAGTCTGCTCTCGTCACGTAGATCCTCAAACACATTCGCATGATCCCATATCTCCTTAAAATCAGTCTCCCTGATGTTTCCTGCAAGAACCGGCAGGTACCCGCAGGGATACACCCCGCCGTTCCGCGAGATGAAGCAAAACCCTGTGCCTGCGAGACACCCTTTCGTCATCGCCTCAAAACCATGTGTCGCAACGCTGACCGTGGTCCCTTCCTCCTTTGCACGCTGGCGCATGATCCTGAAATAGTGGGGCGCACACGTCGCCTTTAACTGGATCCCGGCTGTGTTCCGCTGGTCATAGAACCAGTTCAAGATCCGTTCGTATTCGTCAGGAGGTATCTCGTCCTCCTCCCTGCCGCGCCCGGTCGGGACAAGCAGGAAGATGTGCAGCGCGTCTGCGCCGAGACTGATGCTGAGATCGAGGATCTTTGGGATCTGGTCGATGTTTTTCCTTGATATCGTGGTGTTGATCTGAAAACTGATGCCAGCGGCACGAATCTCTGATATTCCGCGTATCGCGCCATCAAACGCGCCCGGCACCCCTCGAAACGCATCGTGCGTCGCAGCATTCGCGCCATCGATGCTCACGCTGATCCTTGCGATCCCGGCATCCTTGAGCCGGTGCGCAACATCCGCGGTCATGGCTGTGCCATTGGTTGCGAGCACCACCCGAAGCCCTTTATCGGTGCCGTACTGCGCAATTTCAAAGACATCATCGCGCATAAGCGGCTCTCCACCGCTTAAGATGAGTATTGGCTTTGCAAAATCCACAATCTCATCGATCAGGTGAAACGCCTCGTCTGTGGATAACTCATCAGGGTCTGGCTTCTCGGTGGATGAGCCGCGGCAGTGCTCACAAGCGAGATTGCACGCACCAGTGATCTCCCATGCGATCAATCGTGGCTTTATCCCTTTCGGCTCCTTCGTCTTGGTCGTCTCTGCTGTCATCATTGTTTTATCATCCCGAGCACATCGCAGATCTTGCCAACCGTATCCCTGACAGTCTGAATCCCGACCTCGTCGGATTCTGCCGGCACCTGCACGATCCCCCCGAAATGGTTGTTGTCGCCGACCACAATCATCCCTTGTATGTGCATCCAGTCGTGAATCGCCTGCAAAGTCTTCTCCTGTCCGCCATTGCGAGAGCCGCCGACAGCGATCGCACCCCCAACCTTGCCGGATAGCAGGAACCCCTGCCTCCGGAGCACGCGAGTTCTGTCGAAGAGCGCTTTTAGCTGGGCGGTCATGCATCCGAAGTAGACCGGCGATGCGACAATGATCCCGTCGGCGCTTTCGAGCAGCGGGTATATCTCCGTCATATCATCCTCAATCGTACACTCCTTCTTATTTTTGCAACCGTCACATGCCGTGCACGGGGAAACGGCACGCTCCGAGAGAAAGATCCGGTCTACTTCGAAACCCCTGCCCTCTGCCACGGCAAGCGCCATCTCGATCATCTTTTCGTTGTTTCCATCCCTTGTCGGGCTTCCTGATATGCCTATAATGTTCATGGTATCACCTGCATGTATTCAGGTGGTGTAACTTAATAGATTTGCGATTTCAAGGGGGCGGTCAACCCTTGAGTGGATCTTTCTCGTTTGCGCTCTTGACTAACCCTGATACTCATTGTCTGGTTCACTCACAATCAACAGAAGCAGGGTGCCCGAACTGACCCTCGAATCTTGCGGTGCTGCCAGCCGCCGCAGCCACATTCATAGGGCGAGTATTTCAACCATCTCAATCACCTGCGATACGCATGTCTGCGATGCCGAATATGATAAATGATGACAACTCCAGATCTGGTATGCACCTGGTAGATAACTCTATAATCTCCAATCCGAATCCTGTAATCCCGAACTGACCCTCGAATCTTACGGTGCTGCGAAGGAAACGGGTTATCTGCAAGCGATTCGATAGCTCTTATGATCCGCGGAATTTGTTGCGGGTCAATGCTGTGTAAATCTCGTGCTGCCGAACTCTTCCATCGGATTTCATAAGAGCCCATCTTCTTTCAGCTCTTTCTTAAGATTTTCAAATGTTATTGTGGGCTCATCCCTGCGTTCGGCGATGATCGATAGGTCGTGGAGGTCTTCCAACAGTTCCTCATACTCCCCAATCGAGAGGATCACTGCTGTTTTTTGTCCCTTCCCATCCACGACATACTGTTTCTGGAGCGCTCTCATATTTTTCACCTTGGTATCTGCTAACCGGGTTGATACTTCACTCTATGGGCCGGAGTTATGATAAATCTACCTTCCCAGCCGCCGCCTGCAGGATCATCAGCGCATCGAGCGAGGTGACGCGCTTGTCGCCGCTGCTTAACAGACCAGAGAACTCTCTGCGCTTCACGCCGTCGCAGACCTTGCAGCCAGCAACATCCCCAGACAGCCCCTAAATCCCGAGCACGCCAGTGATGCCAGCCCGTATCACATCGACATCGAGCCCGCACTGTGTTGCCAACACCCACGCACCGATGAACGTACCTGCAACACTTCCGAGATTCGTAAGCGCCGCGACCAGTAGCACCCGAAAGAGATTGTTCTTCATCAGATCGTGGAGCGTCTCTGCCTCCGCAATACCGTGTATGTCGTGCGGAGATGGTTTTCGCATCTTTAACTCGACTGCACCGGCAAACCAGCCCGCTGCAAGCATCGGGTTTAACGAGGTGAGCCATGCAACACCGAATGCGGTCAATACCGAGTAGATATGCCCGCGGGCAAGCATGGCGCCAAGCCCGCTTAACACGCCATTGATGACGAACCACCATCCGAATAGGACAAGAAACTGATCGAACGATGCGAATGTTATGACCAGCGCAAACATCGCAAGGACCAGCGCGATCATACCAACTCCGATGATCTTCCCGAGATTGAACCGTTTCTTCGGTATCTCAAGCAATTTATTGATGTCGGGCAGTTTTTCAGGGTGTTTTAGGTATTCCTGAATCCCCCGCCTGTGTCCGGCTCCAACGATCGCAACCACGTTTCCGGTCCCCTTCTCCTTGAGATCGAGAAGATTCTTTGCGATGTAGGCATCCCTCTCCTCGATAAGGACGCTTGCGGTGGTCGGCGAGAACTCTTTAAGTTCCGAGATCAGTTGGGTGACGATATCCTCCTCGGTGATGGATTCTATGTCGATGTCCTTCCCTCCGACTCCGAATAGCGCACCGACCAATGCACCGACCATCTTTATCTTCTCGAAAAACCCAAGTTTGCCGATAAATCGCTGGAGCGTTATCCGGATGTCCCGGTCCACAAGAGCGATCTCAGTTCCGAGTTCTTCAGCGGCATCGATGGCTGCTATCATCTCAGATCCGGGTTTCACCTCCATATCGGCACCGATCTTGTTCTGGAGGTATGCGAGAAGGGAATGGACAAGAAAGAGTGTTATATTTCCGCCGCTTAAGATATCCTTCACCGATACATCCTCAGTCTTACCCTTGAGCGCGGCATACCTGCCAGGGCAGAGTTCGACCGCAACCACGCTGGGCTGCTCCCTTGCTATGACCTCTTTCACCTCAGCAACGCTTTTTTTGGAGACGTGTGCTGTTCCGATGATCACGATCTCAGGCTCGGGCTTGCTTAAATGGTCGGTATAATCGGTGCAGGTGACCTGATAGTGGGTCTGGATTGTATCGGTCATTAAATTGATCAGCCACCCCTGATCTCTTCCAGAATCTCTGCTGCCCTGCTCGTGCGCACCATCCCCTCGCTTATCATGATCTCGGCAACCCTGTCGATCACCTCGCCTTCTGCGCCAGCCATGATCGCGATATTCCTGGCATGGAGTGCCATGTGCCCGCGTTGTATGCCTTCGGTTGCAAGCGCCCGGAGCGCGCCGAGGTTCTGCGCCAGTCCGACCGAGACAACCACCTCTGCAAGCTCCCTTGCAGTCGCAACACCCAGAATCTTCAGCGCGACCCTTGCTTTCGGATTGGACGACGTTGCCCCGCCGACGATCCCCACAGCCATCGGAAGTTCTATGCTACCCTCGAGATCTCCCTCACTGTTATTCTTCCACGAAATAAGCGGTTTATAGCCGGAGAGGGCAGCGTAAGCATGGGCTCCTGCCTCCACAGCCCTGAAATCATTTCCTGTTGCGAGAACGACCGCATCGATCCCGTTCATGATCCCTTTGTTGTACGTGGCGCACCGGTACGGATCAGAAGCTGCGAATGCGTACGCCTTTACGATGTCGCTGACGACATCGTCCCCGCCGAGCGCGTCCCTGTCAAAGACCGCATGAGCCCGTGAGAGCCGGTGCGTCGCAAGATTCGAGATGATCCGCAGGAGAACCCTGCCGTTTCCGTAGCAGCACGAATCGATTATCGGGGTGACGGCTTCTGCCATCGTATTGACGGCATTCGCGCCCATCGCGTCCCTGCAGTCCACGAGAAGATGCACGATTACCATCGTCCCCTCATCTGTTTCGATCGTCCTGGTCTCGATGTCCTTTGCCCCGCCCCCGAGTTTCACGAGCAACGAATCCTGCTCATTCGCTTTCTCGATGATCTCCTGCTTTCTGGAAAGGATGTTCGCCTGAAGCACTTCAGCATCGGTGACGTCCACGATCTGTATCTGCCCGATCATCACCGGTTCATCGCTCGATGTGCGAAATCCCCCCTTAATTCTCGCGATCTTTGCAATATTGGACGCAGCAGCCACGACGCTCGGTTCTTCGAGAGCCATCGGGACGAGATAGTCCTTCTCGTTTATCCTGAAATTGGTTGCGACGCCGACCGGAAGGGAGATTGTGCTTATAACGTTCTCGATCATCCGATCTGCCTGCGCAAGATCTAAATCCGTGGTAAGTACCGAGATGTCTTCATCGGTCAGGTCCGAAAACTCACCAACAATTAAAAGTCGCTCTTCTGGCGTGTGTTTGTAGAATCCTGATAATCTGGATGTTTTTTCTGGCATAATATCTATAATAAATAAGGGTCAATACTTAAAAACTTCGCTTTTATCGGTAGTTTCGGATACCCCCACCTGAAAACCCGGGCGTCGTTATGAGCGTTTCACTTCCGCACAACAACGGTCACAACATCTTCGTCGCTTAACACGTGCGAAAGACCCACATGCTGCCCTGCATGTTTTGCCGAGTCCCCCCAGACCTGCGCATACCGAAACTTTCTCACAAAATCGCGGTGGATGGCAGAGCAGACCTCAGCCACCGTCGAACTGCCTTTCATGATCATCGGCTCGTCCATGTCAGCTAGCTGCCCCTGCGGCTTCATATAGATGCGTATGAACCCGAATTCGGTATATATCCGCTCCTTTAAGGACTCGAGATTTACACCGCCATCCGCAGAGATCATAATCGCATCAGGAAACCGCTCCCTGCATGCTGCTATTATACGCGCGTCAGCCAGATCGATCTTGTTTATGACGGTTATACCGCGGACATACCTGCGATTTCCTGTAACCACATCGATCAGATCATCAACAGTTATATTCGCCCGTATGATCACGTTTGCATTGTGTATTTTGTATTCGGATAGCACCGACTGGACTGTTTTCTTATCGAGATCGATATCAACGGTACTGTTTACCCTGACCCCACCCCTATCCGACTTATAGATGGTGATACGCGGAGGCGCGGTATTGACCCGGATTCCTGCATCATACAACTCTTTTACGAGCACATCATACTGCGGCAACTGGAACACATCCACAATTATAAGGACCATATCAGAATTCCGGATCACCGAGATCACCTCCCTTCCGCGCCCGCGCCCGATCGCAGCACCCCTGACAAGCCCGGGGACATCGAGAAACTGCATCTGGGTTCCGCGGTACTCAAGTGTGCCCGGAATCACATCAAGCGTGGTAAACTCATACGCAGCCACCTCGCTTTCGGTACCGGTGAGGACATTTAGCAAGGTGGATTTCCCGACCGATGGGAAACCTACCATCACGATGGTTGCGTGTCCTGACTTCTTTACGGCGTATCCCTCGCCGCCCGACTTCGATGCCGCCCGCTTCTGTACCTCATCCCGCAGTCTTGCGATCTTCGCTTTCAGTCGCCCTATGTGGTGGGATGTCGCCTTGTTGTATGGCGTTTTCCTGATCTCATCTTCTATGCTCTTGATATCGTCTTCGATTGTCATTTTGTGGGTGGGTGTACCTGATCGTGGATATGCTTTATAGTATTGGAGTCGGACCGGAAAAATATAGTTACCGCGAAACAATTGCCCGGCGTCATCGGAGGCGCCAACCACGCACCTCACGCGCTCATAAACGACGGGGCAATGATCAATTCACCAACTATGGTCGATTCACGGACCAGATCCTCCCTTGATACGATGCCATGCGGCTTTCCGTTGATGGCAACGACGATGTTTCTTGTGTGGTGCTGATCAAAGAGTTTCGCTACGTCCGGGATCTGCGCATCACCGTCGATGATGATGGGCGCGCTTGACATGATATCCCGCACCTTCTGATTGGTCAATCCTGATACCAGGGCTTTTGTGATCTGTTCCAGCGTCACAACACCGACAATATTCGCTGCATCAACCGCAGGAGCGCCACGTATTCTGTGTTTGAGAAGGGTATTCGCAGCAACCTTGATCGTGGTATCCACATCGATAGCGACGTTTCCGTTTTGGATACACTCCTTAACAGCTCGTTTTGGCAGGATTATCAGATCCGAGATCTCAAAGATCAGGACGTTTCTTGTATCATCCCTGCCAATCGCCTTTCCCCTGATCACGAGTTTATTCTGTGGCGTTGGCCCTATCTTGATGATATCACCGTTATCAAACTTGCGGATGTCGCCGATAACCCTGACCCTGCCGTGGCATTTTTCCGGGTGCTGCACAGTGGTAAACATGATCTCACAGACGGTTGCACCCTCAACCAGTTTTCCATTCCTGTAGATGTTTGTTATCGTCTTGGCTGGCTGATCGCTGATATCGAGAATGTCATACGTCTGCCCGGTTGGATGATACCCCCCCTTTGGGCCTGGCACGCCCTCGACGATCCCGAGCATCCGGAGAGCCTGCATCTGATTCCGCACTGTACCCGGGTTGCGGTCGATCACAGCGGCAATCTCCTCTCCTTTCACTGCTCGCCTCTTCTGGTGGAAGAGGTTGATCAGCGTCGTCAATATCTCGGTCTGGATGGGTGTGAGTTCCATAACTTATTTAAAATCGTGGATTAACTACTATATACCTATCGATTAATAATGACGAATTGCCTCACTTAAGTGGTGAGTATGCTCCAAGAAGGAATAGCTCAGCATCCCTAACTCCCTGCACGGTTTTGGCGAACATCTGCAGTTCTTCGATCTCGCTGTACTGTTTGAATCTACACATCACGAACAACCCGTATTTCCCGGCTGTGGCTTCCCATGCTCCAAAAGCCCACTCCTGCTTCTTCAAGAAATCGATTAAATCATCGACAGCCGATTTCGGGCACTCGATTCCGATATACCCATTGATGCGATACCCCAGTTCATCCCAGTTGATTTCAGGGCGATAACCCGTGACAATACCCTTCTCCATGAGCATGCGAACACGTAGATTTGCTGTACTTCTCGGAACTTCGACGTATCTGGCAAGTTCGGTCAGCCTGGGACCTACGCCGATGCCCTCAGACATTGCTTCAAGAATTTGTTCATCCAGTTCGTCTACGATAATAGCACATCCTTATCCCTTGTTGTGTTGTATTGACATAGTAAAATCTAATCATTCTTTAATGTATTGGTCAGATGTGACTATCAACTTGCTCGGGTGTCCGGATCACTGCTTGCCTGACAAACCTTTAGCAAGCATGTTTGGCACGAATAAACATATTACGTGGATCGAAATAGGTAAATCCGTGATATTTACAAGTGTATTGGATTCATAATAGATGCCACCACCCAAAATCCCATAAAACCGGGTGTCGTCTCCCAATGAATTTACAACCCCCCATGATCCGGATGATCAGGTTATTTCGTTACGGCTCATTGGAGTCCAGTCTCTCAAGGAGCCCGGTTCTCGCACCTTGCGGATCGGCTCGACCGCGCGTCTTCTTCATCACCTGTCCGACAAGGTAATTAAGCGCTTTCTCCCCCCCGCTCCTGTAATCAGCGATCGCATCAGTGCATTCGGAAAGTACCTCCTCGACAGCAGACGAGACCACGTCCTCTTCTACCTTTGAAAGCTCCTTTTCAGACACGATCTCATCGGGTGTGCCGCCTTCATCAAGAATCGTCCGTATGACTGTGATTGCGCCCTTTTCAGTGACCACACCGTCCGAAAACAACCCGAGGATATCGATCATATCCGCTGTCTTGAATGCGCTGACCCCGAGATCACGATAATTAAGTTCCCCTTTCAACACGTCCACGATCCACGAAGCACTGAGCTTCGGGTCGATTGCGGCGGAAACATCCTCAAAGAACTGCGCGAGTTTCGGCTCGAGCGTCAGCGAGGCGGCATGGGTATCTGTTATGCCGTACTCCTTGATAAATCGTGTACGCTGCGCCTCGGGAAGTTCCGGAAGCGTTTCCTTAATCGCAGGCACCCAGTCCATAACCCGCATCGGAACGAGATCGGGCTCCGGGAAATATCGATAGTCGTGCTCGGTCTCCTTTGTCCGCATCGAAACAGTGACGCCGCGCAACTCATCAAAGTGCCTTGTCTCCTGCACGACAACCTCGCCGCGGCGCAGCACATTTCGCTGGCGCACGATCTCGAATGAGAGCGCACGTTCCGCGCCCTTGTACGAAGATATGTTCTTAACCTCGGCACGCTCGCCGCCGGAAAGCGAGATGTTCGCATCCACGCGAATCGCGCCGTCCAGATCCCCATCGAACACATCGAGGTATTCGAGGATGTTTCTGAGTTTATTCAGGAATCTTCGTGCCTCTTTCGGGCTTCGGAGGTCCGGCTCTGTCACTATCTCGAGCAGCGGCACGCCGGCACGGTTGTAGTCGACCAACGTGAAC
>CBDAFH010000210.1:0-3988 GCA_965195165.1 uncultured ANME-2 cluster archaeon
CGCCCAGACCCACCTCCTGCCCCGACTCTGCCGCTGAAATGGATTTCCCATCCTTGACCAGCGATTCAACCTCCTGCTCAAGGTAGGTGGTGGTGCCCTCGATGATGATCCGGTCCCCAACAGTCAGACCCTGTTCGAGCATCCGCACAGCCGCAGCGCCCTTTTTTGGGTAATAGTTCAGAACCACGCCGACCGCCTGCCTCTGTACCGGCGAAGCGTTCATATCAGACTTGTAGCCAAGCCCGTCTATGCCGGGCACCCCGAAATAAAAGCCAGTGGAAAATCCGCGGTTGTATTCCAGTTCCAGCCGTCCCTTCAATTCCTGTGCCTGCTCGGTAGTGTACGAACCATCCCGACAGGCATCCAGCGCTTCACGGTAGCATCCGGATACGGCAGCCGTGTATCCGACATTTCGCAGCCTGCCTTCCACTTTGAAGGCACAAACGCCTGTATCTATCAGTTCTGGCAGGTGTTCGATCATGCAGAGGTCTTTTGCGCTTAACAGGTATTTGCCGCCCAGTTCCACCTCTGCCCCGCGGTCATCGGTAAGCGTCCACTGCCACCGGCACGGCTGGGCGCAGTCGCCGCAGTTCGCAGACCTTCCGAGCAGGTACGCTGAGAGGTAGCAGCGACCGGATATTGCCTGGCACATCGCTCCGTGCACAAAGACTTCAAGCTCCATCCCGGTCTGCTGCCCAATCTCCCTGATCTGTTGAATGCTAAGCTCCCGCGACAGTACCACGCGACTTGCACCAAGCGTTTCGTAGAATTCGGCGGCTCTTGCATTGGATACGTTTGCCTGCGTGGATATGTGTACCCGAAGACCGCGATCCAGAGCCGCACATATCACGGCAGGATCCCACGCGATGACCGCGTCCACACCCGCGCTGCTTGCTTCCTCGAGAACATCCCCGATCGCTGGCAGGTCCTCCGGATAGATCACGGTGTTGACAGCCAGATACGCCCACAGCCCGCAACCCTTCAAAGTCTCTACAAAAGCGCAGAGGTCGTCTATTTTGATATCCTGTGCCCGTGCCCGAAGACTGAACCTGTCCAGCGAGAAATAGACTGCGTCGGCGTGGTCTTTGCATACCGAGGCTGCTGCGAGATTCCGCACTCCGACGACCAGCTCCGGAAGCGGGCTCTGCCTTTGCTTCTCTGGGTTATCCATGAGGTAAGCGTGGGCAGGATCGCTTAAATGAGTTCTTGTCGTAATATCCCGGGGTTTGGCGTAACGCCAGTCAAACAGGTAGCCCCCGGGCACGTACCGTTGAGCGATTCTTCCGTAGAACTTGTACTCCCTTGCATCTACAATGCGACGCACGATATTACTCAGGCATGGCGCAACTAGCGCGTCGGGGTGAGTATCCGGACAGCGGAGGGGGTTGTGGAGTTCTTCGAGGGCCGATAACTTTCAATCTCCCGAATTCTTCAGTGATCTGAGGTTTTTCTCACAAAAATCGATTATTATTGGGTCTTTTATTTCTTTACCGATCGTAAGCGCATCCTCATAATACTCGATCGCTTTCTCGACCTGCCCAAGATCGCTGTATACATTCCCGAGATTTTTAAGAGTCGTTCCCTCACTCTGTCTGTTTCCCATTTCTCGTGCAATCTTCAACGCTTTTTCGCTGCAATAAATAGATTTCTCGTAAAGACCAATCAGCTCATATAGAATCCCGAGTGAACCGAGCAGATACCCGCTTATTTCAGTCTCTGCGGACAGTTCAGCCAGCAGTTTCTCTTTTAACTCTATGCTGCGTTTGATTTCATCCAGTGATCTGTATTCAGTCTCCAACGCAAATTCTACAATGGCCGGTCTGAGTTCACCCTCCGGGGGTACTTCCATGAACTCAACCACCCGGTTCCTGAACGCGAAGAAATCCGGAGCCTCGCGACTGATGCGGGAGAGTTCCTCTTCCGTCACCCAGAATATGACCTTGACGCGGTCTTCAACAAGCTCCTCCCGCTTAAAATTTAGGAATTGGAGAACTTCAGGAAACCCCTTCTCGATGTCATGTACGAAAAAAACAGTATTGTCAGAATCAATCGACGAAAAGAATGACGGCAGATCCTTTTTTTCTCCTGCATCGACACTGACAACCCGGAGTCCCTGCTCCTTTAAGAGTGTACTGAGAGATTGTTCCACATCACTACGCAGAAATTCGCTCATATGGAGTGCAAAGAGAATAGAAGGTTTATCATGCCGGTGGGCACGATTTAAATAATTACTGAGTCGCAGAACCTTTGTTCCAGGAGTGTCAGCATCGTTCGCTTCAATCATACATCTAAAATTTTCTTAAGTGTTGGGTGTATGTCACACCAGTTTTCACCATTCTCATATTCCAGCACGCTCAGATTATGCAATAAATGACCGATCTTCTCGATTCCCCGTATCTCGTTATTCTTGTAGAGTTCTTTGAGGATCACGTAGTCATCGGTCTTTAGAATCCGCTTAAAATCACTTCGTATCTCCTGCCCTGCCTTTTCCACGTCCTCTTTTGTTATGCGGTCCCTGCCGCGTTCTATCGCGCTATCGGCTGCTATCTGCATGATGCGTGCAGTCTCTCTAAAGACCCCTGCTCCCATTTCAATAGCAAAATCGACCGCATCAGGTTCGATCAGGTCTTCCTTCATTCTTTTGAAGATGAATGTCTTCAGAAGATCATATCCGGGTTCGTATCTGCTTGTTCTATCGTTCTTGACATGTAACTTGATATTGGGGTGGAGAAATCTGGTTTCCCGTATTGCCGTGAATTCCGGAGAAAAAAACATTGAAATCGGGACCGTATAAACTATATGGCACACGGGTTGGGTGATAGCTGTCTGGTTATTGTAAAAAATCTCTGTTGCCTGCTCCAAATTTGGTTTATCCAGATCATCGATTATGACCAGAACGCTCTTGTCCTCTCTGCCTTCAATATCCGCAATGATCGAATTTATTTTGTCGATCAACTCAGATAGTCTGGGTTCGATTACCTCCCTGATAGTTTTTCTGGTGGTATCCTCTGCCCTGATCTTTGCCAAAACAGAGATGAACAATCCCCGTATCCCGCCTCCAACCGAGGTCTCAAAGGAACTCTCTTCTTCACTCACCCGCTCGACTATGTTATTTCTCCATGCTTCGAGATCCTTCAAAAGTTCCGGTCTCAATTCCCGTCCGGAATCCTCGTACTGGAGATACAACTGCGCACCTATCGAGAAGAGCACATCAACATAGTTGAGATTGTTCACATCGCAGACATCCCTCACCGAGTACTTCACAACAAAGAATTTTCGTTTGATAGCATCGTTGGCAGCAAGCCTGTTAAGTTCGGTTGACTTGCCGCACCCCCTGTGACCGGAAAAAAAGTATTTGGGCGGCTGTCGGTGTGTGCGCAGAAGAGCATTGATCAGTCGATTCAAGGGTTTGCCTTCTGGCTCCATATAAAACGGGCAGTCGGCTGGCAGCGGATAAAACGGGTCAAAATTACTCCATGCGAGATCAAGATCATCGGCAACAATGAATTCTTCTGGCATCCTTTTCTCCTGATTTCCATCGGCAAACCGGAATATCTCTTTTCAGAAGCTTTTCAGCCCTAAAGTGAGAGTATTTCCATTGTTTGCAGATGAACGCTTTAAACCATATCCTATTTAGTCTTTTGGTACGTGTTTAGCCGCTCAGCCTCAGCCTCTCTGGGTGTCCCAAAAGATAAGCGTGGGCAGGATCGCTTAAATGAGTTCTTATCGCAAGATCCCGGGGCTTCGGATGTAGGAGACATAGGGGGGCAGGGGTTTGGCGTAACGCCAGTCAAGCAGGTAGCCCCGGACAGATACCTTTTATTAAAGATGCAGTCATGAATGGTGTGGAAGTGTTTCCATGTCCAAGGCAAACCACATCATTCATGACTGCATCTTAGATCGGAAGAGCACACGTCTGAACTCCAGTCACATGTCAGAATCTCGTATGCCGTCTTCTGCTTGAAAAAAAAAAAAAAAGATAGACGCA
>CBDAFH010000211.1:0-3935 GCA_965195165.1 uncultured ANME-2 cluster archaeon
ATCGAGAATGTACGCCTCCATCAGTATCATATACGGACGGCAATCTATAAACTTGCCTTCGCACCCATTCGGAGGGTTTTCACACATTCACCCCGCTCTTCGAGTACCTTTATCTATCCGGATGTTCGAGGATGAACCATAACCCGATGATCGAGGGAATACTATAATCGATGAAACATCCGAACAGATACGAAAACGATTCCTCGAACTGAATGTAGAGATTGACCATTCCGAGATCGAGCGGCGGCTTAGCGATCTGACCGAACGGTTCAAGGTCCCGATCGCAGAGGCAGAGCGGAGCGTCGTCAGCTACTTCCTGCGGGAACACGGGATCAAACGAGCGGACTATAATGGCAGTCTAGAGGGTGCGGCATCGTCCACGCAGATAACCGATATCAACCAGAGCGAACAGTGGATCAATCCGAGTGCAAAGATGGTGGGAAAAATGTCGATATCCAATATAATCGAAGACATTAAATCATCTAAGAGATATGAAGATCAGATTGTACACATAGAAGATACACCTTTTAAGAATCCAGAACACGCATCAATTGGATTAAATCCTTTGATAAACTTCGCATTAAGCCAGATGGGGATAGAACAACTATATAGCCATCAGGTAGAAGCCATCGAGCATGTCAGAGCAGGGGAGGATATTGTTTTGGTGACGAGTACAGCCAGTGGAAAGTCACTCTCATACATGCTTCCCATCTTCGAGGCGGTCATGAATGATCCAAATGCGACCGCTCTTTATATCGCTCCGCTTAATGCGCTGGTCAATGACCAGTATAAAAATTTCATCGAATTCAGAGATGAACTTGGCATAGATTCAGAAATTAACAAGTACATCGGCACGATGAGCGGTGATGAAAAAAAGGCGGTAAGATATGGAAATCCACAAATCATTCTTACAAACCCTGAGATGATCCACCTGAGTTTTCTGCAATGGCATCGTGTCTGGAAGAGATTTCTTCCAAACTTGCGGTATATTGTGGTAGACGAGAGCCATTATTACCGTGGTGTAATGGGCAGCAACATGGCAAATCTTTTAAGAAGACTTAATCGCGTATGTGCGCATTATGGTGCGTATCCGAAGTATATCTGCTGCTCAGCCACCATAGGAAACCCCGGTGAGCACACAGGTGCTCTGATTGGCAGAAAAGTTACTGCAATTGACAGAGACGGTTCTGGCAGAGGTCCTCAGAAATTTATCTTCTGGAACCCACCCAGATATGTCAACGAGTGGGGGTTTAACGTCAGAAAGAGCAGTTTCACTGAGTCGCGTAAAGTTTTCGGCGCGTTCATACTGTACGGACTTCAGACAATTGCCTTTACCCGGTCGAGACAAGGTGTGGAACGAATGTATGTAGCAGCTAAGCGCAGCCTTCGTGAAAAAGAATTACATGACTTGGTGGATAAAATTTCCCCCTATAGAGCGGGGTATTTCGGCAAAGAACGCGAGGGCATCGAAAAGAAACTGTCTGATGGAACTCTCCGCGGAGTTATATCAACCAACGCACTTGAGCTTGGTATAAATATCGGCGGGCTGGACGCATGTATCATCGATAAATATCCAGGCACCATCATGAATACAAGACAGCAAGCAGGGCGGGCTGGAAGGGGTGATAAAGAGAGTGTTGTTGTGCTGGTGGCAGGTTTGAACGCTCTTGATCAGTACTATATGCTATATCCAGAGGAGTTCTTCGGCATGAGTAGCGAAGAGGCGGTACTCAACGTATCAAACCCGTATATCCAAGCGGGACACATCCTGTGCGCGGCAAATGAGATGCCCCTCACAAAAGAAGATGAAAAATACTTTGGAAGCGGGTCAGCAAGGACAATCGAGATGCTTGAGGCAGAAGGGCTCTTAACAGGAGACGAAAACAAGTCAGCAGTGAATCCGAACCCCCATATGCAAGTCTCCATCCGCGGTATAAGTCAGGATACATACCCAATATTCACATTCAATGGTGGGCAGCGTATTCCAATCGAGAAGGGGATTGAAAAGGCGATGGCATTCAAGGAAGCTTTTGAGGGTGCCATATACCTGCACATGGGCACACCATATCAGGTCATCAAGCTTGACCACGGCAAGAAAGAGATACATGCCGAAGAAATAAAAGCAGAATATTATACTAAATCTTCATTCACTTCTGATATATCTATAAAAGAGAAATATGAAGAGAAAAACCTGCCTTCATGCAGAGATGCAAAAGTTGGTCTTGGGGACGTTGAGGTGGTGGAGCAGGTGACCGAGTACAAGAAATACAAGTATTTTAGCGATACTGTACTGGAAACATGCCTTTTGGAGATGCCGAAACTCTCTCTTGAAACTATAGCCCTCTGGATCGAACTTCCCGACAGATTTACGAACCTTGTCGAAGAACACAATCTTGATTTTGCAGGTGGTATCCACGCTATCGAGCACGCCATGATCGCGATGTACCCGCTGCGTCTTTTAGCGGACAGGAATGATGTGGGCGGCATAGCAACCCCTAACCACAGCGACCTCAACGGAAAGTCCGGGGTATTCGTATATGACGGACATCGTGGTGGTGTGGGTTATGCAGAAAGAGGATATGAAATAATAACCGATATTCTTGAGGTTACTCTGAAAGCCGTTGAAGGCTGCCCATGTCATGACGGGTGCCCAAGCTGCATACAGTCGCCTAAATGTGGCAACCACAACGAACCACTGGATAAACATGCGGCGATAATGATACTTCACGAACTGTTGGGCAAACCTCCTTATGCGCCACCAAAATCTCAAAAATCTTCTGCTCCACCACTCGCACCAGCACAAGAAGAGTCTGACAAACCAGTCGATGTTGGGGCTGCACTGGATAGGGTTCGGAAGCGGCTCAGGAGGGGTGCCATGAAACCAGAGAATCCGACAGTCAGAGAGGGGGTCACAAAAGTACGGGAAACGTGAAGACATGCCATCTTTTGAAATAATGAAACAGCCGACCGGAACAAATCGATTGTGATTACAGTGGTGAGGGGTCATTCGATTCTCCGATTATCATGGCATTTCTCCCATGAATCACTTTCACCCCGCTCTTCGAGTATACCTTTATCTATCCGGATGTTTGAGGATGAACCATAACCCGATGACAGGAGGAATGTCATGATCCAAGAAAAATCCGAACAGATACGAAAACGGTTCTTTGAACTGAATGTCGAGATTGAACTTCCTGAGATTGAGCGGCGGCTTAGCGATCTTACCGAACGATTCAAGGTACCGATTGCAGAGGCGGAGCGCAGCGTTGTCAATCGCTTTCTGCGGGAACACAACCTCAAAAGAGAGGACTATTATGGCACGTCGCAGGGAGTTGCATCATCCATGCAGATATCCGACATCAACCAGAGCGAACAGTGGGTCAATCTGCGTGCAAAGGTTGTCCAGTTGTGGGATAGTACTTCCCCGGCGATCAGTCAGGTCGGGCTCATTGGAGACGAGACCGGGACGATCAAGTTTGTTAAGTGGGCAAAATCTAACTTACCGACTCTCGAAGAGGGTAAAATTTACTCTCTTGAGAATATGACAACAAACGAATGGGAAGGACGGTTCAGCGTTGGGATGAACCGAACCACATGCATTTCAGAGCTGGACGAGGATATCGAGATCCCTGACCGGGAAGCGCAACTGGTAACGATAGACTCTATCAACGAGAGTAACAAGTGGGTCAATCTGCGTGCAAAGGTTGTGCAGTTGTGGGATAGCGAACACGAGTCGATTGATCAGATCGGGTTAATTGGTGACGAGACCGGCACGATCAAGTTTGTGAAGTGGACGAAATCCGAGTTGCCGGCACTCGTTGAGGGCAAGAGTTATTCATTCGAGAATCTGACGACAGATGAGTTTGAAGAGCGATTCAGCGTGAAATTCAACAAAGGGTCATCAATTGATGAACTCGATGAGGATATCGAGGTTG
>CBDAFH010000212.1:0-14711 GCA_965195165.1 uncultured ANME-2 cluster archaeon
TTAAACTCATATTGCGCTACTGTGGAATCGAAATATCGCTCGAAACTTTTATTGATGTTTATTCGAGTCATGCGCTTGATCCGCATGTCAACCGACACCGTTTCAGGAGCGAATGGTGGGCTTAACCGATGACGTATGAAACAGTTCTTCGCAACGGTTCAGAACAAACTGCACTTTGCCATTACCGGGCAGACCGCCGCGGAAATTATAGCCGCACGAGCCAGGAGCGACAAGCAAAATATGGGATTGACCTCATGGCGAAAAGGACCCGGCGGTAAAATCCTGCCAGGTGATGTTGCCATAGCAAAAAACTATCTGGACAAGCCAGAGCTTGATCATTTGAACCGCGTAGTCACCATGTATCTTGATTATGCGGAATTGCAGGCGATCCGAAACAAACCCCTGTACATGAAAGATTGGATCGAAAAACTAAACGCCCTTTTAAAGTTCAGTGAATACGAAATACTCACCAATGCCGGTTCAATCAGTCATGAAGTCGCTCTGGCTCTGGCAGGCAAAGAATATGAAATATTTAAGAAAATTCAGGATAAGAATTACATCTCCGATTTTGACAAAGAGATAAAGCGCATCAAGGGGGAAAAAGATGACGCCAAATAAAATCACCGAATCCGCCATAGAACAATTCGCAATCGGACTCCTCGAAAAACAGGGATACCAATACGTTTACGCTCCCGACATTGCCCCGGACAGCGACACCCCGGAACGGAACCGATTTGAAGACGTCCTCCTCTTAGAGCGCCTGCGAAAAGCCGTTGACAGGATCAATCCCAGTATTCCGACAGATGCGAGAGAAGATGCCATCAAGCAGATACAGCGCTTAAACTCTCCCGAACTGATCGCCAACAATGAAGCATTTCACCGAATGCTGACAGAAGGCATCAAGGTAAGCTACCACAAAGACGGAGCCGACAGGGGCGACCTGGTCTGGCTGATGGATTTTAAAAATCCCGAAAATAACGAATTTCTTGTAACCAATCAATTCACAGTCATAGAAAACAACGTAAACAAGCGCCCTGATGCAATCCTTTTTGTGAACGGCTTGCCCCTGGTCGTCATCGAACTTAAAAACCCTGCTGATGAGAATGCAACCGTAAAATCCGCATTCAAACAGTTGCATACCTATAAACAGGCAATACCCGGTCTCTTTACCTACAATGGCTTCATGGTAATCTCCGATGGTCTGGAGGCAAAGGCAGGCGCCCTTTCCGCCGGTTTCAGCCGCTTCATGGCATGGAAATCATCTGACGGCAAAACTGAAGCGCCGCATCTAACAGGGCAAATGGAAACGCTGATCAACGGGATGCTCAACGAACGAACCCTCATGGACCTTATCCGACATTTTACCGTCTTTGACAAATCGAAAAAGGAAGACCGGAAAACGGGCGTTACATCAATCCGGACCACTAAAAAATTGGCTGCGTATCATCAATACTATGCTGTGAATAAAGCCGTAGAATCTACCTTGCGGGCATCAGGCTATTTCGTTGACAAAAACGGGACATTCCATGGTTCTCCGGTGACGGAACCTCCCGAAAGCTACGGTCTAACCAGTGTAGCTGCTCAATCTGCCGGGGACCGCAAAGGCGGAGTTGTATGGCATACGCAAGGAAGCGGCAAATCCTTGTCGATGGTGTTTTTCACAGGTAAAATCGTTCTCACCATGGATAATCCGACCATACTGGTAATCACAGACAGAAACGATCTGGATGACCAGCTGTTTGATACCTTTGCTGCGTCAAAGCAACTTCTCAGACAGGATCCGGTCCAGGCGAAGAGCAGGGAGCACTTGAAAGAACTGCTGAACGTCGCATCGGGGGGAGTTGTATTTACCACCATCCAGAAGTTCCAGCCCGAAGAAGGGAATGTTTACCCGATGCTTTCAGACCGGAGGAATATCATCGTAATTGCTGACGAAGCCCACCGGACGCAGTACGGATTCAAGGCAAAAACCATCGATGCAAAAGATGGGCAGGGAACCATAATCGGAAAAAAGATCGTTTACGGCTTTGCGAAATATACGCGCGACGCCCTGCCAAATGCGACTTATCTCGGCTTCACCGGTACACCCATCGAAAAAACAGACGTGAACACACCCGCTGTTTTTGGCAATTATGTCGATGTTTACGACATATCCCAGGCGGTCGAGGACGGCGCAACTGTGAGGATCTATTACGAAAGCAGACTGGCAAAAATAGCTCTCAGTAAGGAAGGCAAAAAACTGGTAGCAGAACTGGACGAGGAATTAGAAAAAGAAGACCTCGCAGAGGCACAAAAAGCCAAGGCGAAATGGACACAGCTTGAAGCTTTGATTGGCAGCGAAGACCGGATAAGACAGGTTGCACAGGATATTGTAACCCATTTTGAGCAGCGCCAGGAAGTGTTTGAGGGCAAGGGGATGATCGTTGCCATGTCAAGACGGATTGCAGCCGACCTGTATGGCGAAATTGTTAAAATCAAACCCGGGTGGCGCAACGACGATCTTAAAAAGGGTGTCATTAAGGTGGTAATGACCTCGGTATCTTCAGATGGTCCAACGATCTCAAAACACCATACCACCAAAGATCAGAGACGGGCTCTGGCAGAAAGAATGAAGGACACAGAAGACGAATTAAAATTGGTGATTGTGCGGGATATGTGGCTAACTGGCTTTGATGTTCCTTCGCTGCATACGATGTATATCGATAAACCAATGAAAGGTCATACGCTTATGCAAGCAATTGCACGGGTGAAAAGGATCTATAAAGACAAACCAGGTGGCTTAGTGGTTGATTATATCGGAATCGCATCCGATCTGAAAGAAGCCCTGTCATTCTATTCTGACAGCGGAGGAAAAGGCGATCCTGCTGTTCTTCAGGAACGGGCGGTTCAACTGATGCTTGAGAAACTTGAAATTGCATCCCAGATGTTTTATGGATTTCCATACAAACATTATTTTGCTGCGGATACCTCAACAAAGCTATCAATAATACTCGCTGCTGAGGAGCATATACTCGGGCTTGAAAACGGGAAGAAGCGGTATATTGATGAAGTGACTGCATTATCAAGAGCGTTCTCCATAGCCATTCCGCATGAGCAGGCAATGGATGTAAAAGACGAAGTCTCGTTCTATCAGGCGATAAAAGCCAGACTTGTAAAGTTTGACAGCACCGGAATAGGCAAAACAGACGAAGAAATTGAAACCGCAATCAGGCAAGTTATCGATAAAGCCCTTGTTACGGAACGAGTAATAGACATTTTCGATGCTGCGGGCATTAAGAAACCGGATATTTCCATTCTATCAGAAGATTTCCTTTTAGAAGTCCGGAACATGGAACATAAAAATATTGCTATGGAAGTTCTTAAAAAGTTGCTCAACGATGAAATAAAAGCCAGAATGAAAAAGAACATGGTTCAAAGCAGATCGTTAATGGAAATGCTCGAAGATTCCATCAAGAAATATCACAACAAGGTTGTTACAGCGGCAGAAGTTATTGACGAACTGATCGAGCTTGGTAAAGAGATAAAGAGGATGGATAAAGAGCCACAGGAAATGGGGTTGTCAGAATTTGAATATGCTTTTTATACGGCAATTGCAGATAATGACAGTGCAAGAGAATTGATGCAAAAAGAAAAACTACGGGAATTGGCCGTTGTTCTATTTGAGAAGGTGAAACAAAACGCATCAATAGACTGGATGATAAAAGAAAGCGTCAGGGCAAAATTAAAAGTAATTGTAAAACGGACTTTAAGACAATATGGTTATCCTCCGGATATGCAAGCACTCGCAACAGAAACAGTATTAAAACAGGCGGAATTAATAGCAGATGAAATAATAAAGAGGGGATGATACGATTAAAATCCAGACACTTTTATTTGAAGAAATGAGAATGATGCGGGGTCAAAAGAATGGATATTTCAAAGCTTCGCTCCGCGTTTTGGTAGACCCACCACGCTTGCGCCGGAAACGGTCTGGATTTGCAGACACAAGGACTTGATAACAATGCTCGACATCACACTGATCTGGGACTGCGAACTGCTCTTCGAGAAACTCTTCGTTGAGCATGGGATCTCATACCAGCGCACCCCGTCAAGCGCGATCGGAACCCCGTTCCTGCCACGATCCCGGGTCATGATCGTCCCGACAGGATTTGCAAATCCGCAGTACACCAAAATATTGCGCGGCATCGATGCAAACAAGAGTTTCTTCGACGGTTTCGTGAAGAAAGGCGGCGTGCTCGTCGTATATGGCGCGCTGGTTCCTGAGTACACATACAGGTGGCTTCCGTTCACGCTTGAATACCGGGAGCAGTATGGCGCAGTCGATATCGAGGCGGCAGAGGGGGGGCATCGGGGTCACGAATGCTCCTGCATCTTCGATGGCACCCGTGCCGAGTGCGACGGATATTTCACAGAAACCGACGGCGATGTTATTCTGACAGGAGACGGGATGCCGATTCTGGTTGCAAAAGAGCACGGAGACGGTATTATCATTGCAACCACGATACACGAGTTTCCCACAGGAGAGTTTCTAAAATGGGCAGTAGCATGCAGGTAAACGGTGCAGATGCGAAAGATGCCGGTACAGGCGCGGATGCGTGCGCGATCTGGATCACAGGACTTCCAGGAAGCGGAAAGACCACGATTGCAGAGAATGTGGCAGGGGCGCTTGGGGCAAAGCACCTCCAGCTGGACCGGGTACGGAAGATCATAACACCAGATCCCGACTACAGCGATAAGGAGCGCGGAATTGTGTATGCGTCGCTTGCGTACATGGCGTACCTGCTCGTGGACTCTGGAGTATCTGTGGTCATCGATGCGACCGCGAACAGACGCGAGTACCGCGATCTTGCACGAAAACTGATCCCGCGATTTATTGAGGTGTATGTCGAGTGCCCTATCGAGGTGTGCATGGAGCGGGAGCGGGTCAGGGACACAGGATATGCGCCAACCAAGATCTATGCGGGCGCAGGGAAAGGCGGAACCGTGCCTGGCGTGGATGTCGAGTACGAGGCGCCACTGCACCCGGAGGTCGTGGTGCGGAGCGATCTTGTGGATGCGGGCGGGTGCGCGGATCAGATCGCCGGGTATGTCAGGGAATGCAATAGTCTCTGATAACACGGATCAGTGTTGATGGGGATTTTTTATTATTTTCCGGAAACACCGGGTTTTCTCGGGTGCACAAACGCCCAAAACTACCAAGCGACTACCAGCAGATCCCCTCATAAACCCCGCGATCCAGAGAGACTGCACGCCTGCCATCGATCACAACGATCTCGTTCATCGCATCAAACTCCCGGTCAAGCGATCCGAACTCGTCCCACTCGGTCATGATCAGGCACCCGTCCGCACCGCTTAACGCATCTGCGGCGCTCTGGCAGTACTCGACATCAGGAAATACCGCGCGCATATTCTCTGCTGCAAGCGGATCATACGCCGCAACCGATGCACCCATGCCAAGCAGTTTTCGGATCACAGGTATCGATCTTGCCTCGCGTATGTCATCGGTGTCGTTCTTGAATGCAAGTCCCAGAACCGCAATCCTCCTGCCGCGGACGTCCCCGATCCGCTTGACGAGGAGCTCTATCATGCGCATCGGCTGCTCTTCGTTCACCTGGACAACGGCGCGGAGGATGAGGGGATCGCATCCGAGCTCCTCTGCCCTGCCGATGAGCGCCTTGACATCCTTTGGGAAGCACGACCCGCCAAAGCCTGCGCCTGCATTTAAGAAGTGCTCCGAGATCCGGAAATCCTTCCCGATCGCAGACATCACCTCGTAGACATCGATCCCGAGTTTCTTGCAGATATTCCCGATCTCGTTTGCGAATGAGATCTTCGTGGCGAGGAACGAGTTGTTTGCGTACTTGATCATCTCTGCGGTTCTGATATCTGTAAGCGTTGCCTTACAGGGAATTTTTTCGTATAAACGGGCTACCATCTCTGCGGAACTGGGATCGCCGCCTATCACGATCTTATCCGGGTTCATAAAATCATACACCGCTTTCCCTTCCCTCAGAAACTCAGGATTCATTGCAATCCCGACATTCTCCCGCTCACCCCGGGAATGGATGAGCGGAGCGATCACATCTTCCGTAGTTCCGGGAACGACAGTACTCTTGACCACCACGACATGGTACGAGTCCTGGTCAGCCAGTTTAAGCGCATCTCCGATACTTTCCGATGCAGAGCGCACGATAGAGAGATCGATGCGCCCAGCTTCATCGGATGGCGTGCCAACACAGATAAAAATGAGATCCGAATCCGGTATCGCATCGTTGTAATCCTCAGTTGCCAGTAGCCCAATCCCGGCATGTTTCTCCAGAAGTTCGGCAAGCCCCGGTTCATGGATCGGCGGGATTCCGGCGTTGATAAAATCGACCTTCGACCTATCGATGTCGACACATACAACGTTATGCCCAAGCTCTGCAAAACACGCGCCTGTGACCGTTCCTACATACCCGGTTCCGATGATCGCAACATTCATAAAACTCACTTCACATCGATTCCCAATATCTCTTTCGTCCGCCGTAAGCATCCTCTTGCCATCTGCGATGCAAATATCTTGATAGGCGTGCGCTTTCCGTAAACCCTGGTCTTTCCATCGCGGATCGCATCCAGAACCGACTGCAAATTGCGCTCTGCCGAAATCTCGGTCACTGCATACCCGATCATCGGCACGATATGCGCATCGCTCCCTGCAACTGCTGGAATTTCCATCTCCCGCGCCATCCGCTCTGCTTTCCTGTTCGCTTCCCCTGTGATAAACCTCGAATTGAAGATCTCGACCGCATCCACATCCAGATCCGAGAAATCCCCGATGCCATGGCTCAACCGCTTGAACGGGTGCGGCACCACAACAACGCCGCCAAGTTCCCGGATGCGCGCAATCGTCTCCGGCACTGTCTGCTTTGGGAAAATCTCCTCCCGTATCCCAAGCGCGATCAAATGCCCTTTTGTCGTCGTTATCTCGACTCCCGGGATCACGATCAGAGGGAGGCCGAGTTCCTTTGCACGTTCTTCGCCAGCGGTTCCGCCTTTTACGGTGTCGTGGTCGCAGATCGCAATCCCATCGAGACCGATATCCACGGCATGTTTCAGTATCGAGTCGATCGGCGCCCTGCAATCCCGCGAATATGCGGAATGGATGTGGAGATCGAAGTGCATGATTCTCATGGTGCGCCGGAGGTATAAGCATGTATCGATGATCTGTGACTGATCTGTGCGGTCTCGGGGGCTTGTTGGAGCGGTGGGGTTGCACTTCGGGTGCTCGGGGCTGGCTTCTCAGGTAGTGCCACCAAGAGCGACTCGACACCCCGAATAAATCGGAAAAGTTATATCACATACGGCGGGATTGTATGATAGCATAGGAACGAAGGTGATTACGATCCGGCGCCAGACGCTCAAGCGGGACAGATGTTATCGACCGCATCTCATGAGGTGTACTACTGCGATTCTTCTCCCTGCATGTACGCTCCTAATTCTTGGACTGGTGTGTGGGCTTGCGGGGGCTGCGGACTACGAAGGCACGATCGATGTCACTTCTGTGAACTGTGCGGAATGGAGCACGGATCTGAGCAATAATGACAGTACCGTGACCGGCAACATCAATGTAAACAGCGGTGCGCTGCACCTGACCAACGCAACGATACGGATGGACAACGGACAATCCATCAATGTCGAAAGCGGCGCAACCATGAACGTAACCGATGGTTCGACCATCACCCGGCAAGATTCCGGCAATTACTATTTCAACTACAAGAGCGGCAGCCGCGGCAATATGAGCGCGAGCACAATCAAGTACAGCTATAAATTAAACATCACCACCGCAAATAACATAACCATCACGGGCTGCACCATTAGCAACAATCAGAACCATGGCATCCACTTGACATCGACCTCCGGATATGTCAACATCACAGACTGCACGATCAACAACACCGTCAACCACCACGGCATATTCATAGAGTCCTCGCAGGACAACATCCTGCGAAATAACAATTTAAACAACAACAGCGGGGATTACAGCTTATACGTCACAGGAGACTATGATCAGGATATCGACACCACCAACACCGTAAACGGCGGGCGGGTCTACTATAATTACACCGACAGCGGTACGATCACCGGCGACACCAACATCGGGCACGTAACGATCGCTAATTGTGCCAATCTGTGGTTCACGGGCTGCACGATACACAACGGGGATGGCGTCCGGATTGTGGGATCTTCATCGAGTGGAATTAGTGGAAGCACTATCGAGAATAACACAAAACAAGGGGTTTACTTTGATAATTCGAACGACAACACCATAAACGACAGTTATATTCTGGATAACCTTGGTAATGGCATTCATTCATATGGTACAAGCAGCAACAACCAAATCATCAACAACCGAATCCTCAACAACAGCATCGGAATTTATCTGGGTGGGAATGGCTACAATAATATCACAGACAATAATGTATCTGAGAATGGTGGCGACGGCATCTGTATAGGTTCCATTGATGTACACCCCGGCGATAACACCATACGAAACAATACAATACTATTAAACGGCATCGGAGTTACTTTCTATTCGAATAATAATGATTTAAGCGAGAATACAATATCGGATAACTCTAACTGGGCATTACACTTCGCGAACCCGTATTATAACAATTACATCTGGCGCAACAACACAGCAAACGGCGAAGAAGTGAACTACTACTATAATGAACAGAACAAGACCCTCGACCCGAAACACCTCTCGGCATCCGATGTGAGCAATGTCGGAAAGATCACGCTCATAAGTTGCACCAACATCACCGTGAGAGATAGCGAACTTTCGAATAATATTAGACCCGGTAGTTATGGCATATTTTTGCGGAATTCGAATGATAACACTCTGACAAATAACACCCTATCGAATAACTACAATGGCATCCTGCTACACGATTCATCCAGCAACAACATCACTGATCTCGATACGATAAGTCCAAGAGAGGGGGCACAGTTCGAATGGCATTCGGATTACAACAACATCATAGAGAGCACTATCGCAAGCACAAGCGCCAATGGAATGTTCATAACCTTATCCGATCACACCACTGTCACCGACACCACGATCTCATCCGCGGATCGGTCTGGACTATCCGCCTCCCGTGCCGATTACACAAACCTTGCAAACGTCACGATCACCTCGCCATCCAGTGATGGTATATGCCTATCCGCGTCCCACTACGTAACCATCCGGGACGGCAGCAGCATCACCGCAAACAACACAGGCGTGTACTGCACGGTTTCGAATCACATCGACATAATCGATGCCACCATCACAGCGGGTAACGACGGCATCTATATGTCAGAGTCGCACTGGGGCAATCTCACGAACAACATTATCGATGCCGTGCAAAGGGGCATATTCCTGACCACATCAGGGAATCACAACTTAACCGCAAACAACATCACGAACTACACTATCACCGGCATCCACCTTGAGGAGTACTCAACGAACAATACGATGGTCGGGAACGATCTCACGCGCAACGGATCAGAGTTCGACATCAGGATCAACGACTCAAACGATGCAGTCATCGCAAAGAATGAATCGACCGCAGCGAATTACACCTTCTACCTGACAGGTAACACCAGCTTGTGCACGCTTGATACCGTCTTTGACAAAACAAAGGTCGGCTACGAGGATGACTCAAATCTAACGCTGATGTGGCGGATCGATGTGCTCTGCTGGGACAACTACCATAAGGAGCCGATGTGGACGAATCTCACAGTGCGGTATAGGGATATCAGCGATTATAACGAGTTGCTGTGCTGGGAAGGCGAGACTGCAAATGCAAAGGGCAGATTGAGTAACAATGCCTTCGGCGATTATGGACCTCCCAACTCAAGCAGCGACTGGCTACCTGTAATCGAGTACAAGCAGAACGCAAGCAAAAAGATGATCTATCAGCCGATGAATTGCACGGCAGTCAACAGGTGGGATGTGCTTAATGAGATTTATGACAAGAGCTACAAGAACATCACGGCCGCGATCTCAGGACCCGGTGCCACCATTCTCGTGGATGCAGGTCACACTCCAAATGGCAAGTGCTACTACTGCCATGAGGACAAACTCAGGTATGCGGATGGCACGTACAGGTTTCCGAATACGGCACACTGGATAGAATATAACAGAACTATCATGGACGCCTCACTGGATGATCCTTACACCCCCGGGAGGTGCATCGACTGCCATAATGAGACTGACTCCCTCAAAATGCCACACGGAAACGCAAGTGGGAAGGATCTATTATATCAGCAAAGCCCGCAGCTCTGCTACAGCGGCAAAGGCGATCAGACATGTCACAGCACGAGTGCGACACCACCGCTCGATCAGGAGAATGAGTTTAACCAGATGACCCACCACCCGCTTGAGGATGGGAAACTTTCGTGCAAAGCATGTCATGACAATCACGGGTCAAAGCATGACTCCGATCTGCTGAGGGGATATGAGACCATCGGCTCAGGAGGGTACAACTCGGATTATTACGCGCTCTGCCTTGTGTGCCATCTCGAGGAGAAGATCGTGGCTAAGATGTCGGATGAGACTGATCCGCATCTTGCAAACTACATGAATCAGACGAACTTTCGGGATGAATATTATTGTGTATGGGAGAACTTCAGTTCCTCAGGTATTGGTGGATCTACACAATTCAAGAACATCCACTCACCACAAAACGAAATAAGTGACTCTAAGTATGACACTGTGCACCCCACATCTAACTGCTACTCTTGCCACAACCCACACGGCAGCGATAATCCGGCAATGACGCGGTACGAAGCGAGAAAATCAAGTACAGAAACATTTGGTGTTTTCAACTACACTTACATCACCAATGTCACGCCTACAGATAACATATTATGGGAGGTACTGGGTCATGATGACTGGAGTGACCCAACTAAGAACAAAGGCGGTGGATTTTATCTGCTGACCACCGCTGATACTTGTGGCATATGCCACAGTACGACGGTGGCGTCCCTCCAGTACGATTATTTCACCTACCGCGAATTCATCGACTACGAACCCGCGGGCGGCGCGGGCTGCCTCGAGTGCCACGACAACAATGCTTCCGCGTACAACACGGCACCGATCCGTCCGATCGTGAACCTGACCGCAATCGAACTTGCGATGCACACCAACCTGGGTGGGGCGTTCCGTGATGGCAGCATTCTTCAGGGAACCGACAAGAACTTCACTGAATGGCTCGAATATCGCGAGTACACCGCTGAGCAGATCAATAACATCACCGAAGACAATGCGATATGCTGGGCATGTCACTCCACCAACGGCACGCCACCAGCTCCTGGATTCCATCCGGATCGTGCGCTGAACCCGTACAAGTGTCCGAAGTGCCACGGGCCAGAGGGCGGTCAGCCGCCGCACACGAAAGGGATCGTCAAGGCGATCGATAACCATGGTCCGACCACCAAGGGCATAGGATCGATATTCATCCAGACCGATGTCGGGAGCAACGGATCATGCGGAGACTGCCATGCGCCAAGTCGTCTTTCAGATGCTGCCATAGGCGATCTCAAGGTATGGAAGTACGGAATAAGAAAAACGGATGGTTCTGGTACCATCCAAGATTTTGTTGATTATACAGGCAGAACCACGATGGGCGATGTCTCTCACTATGGGCTGAATAGATCACAAGGGCAGGCACACGGAATTGATAACCCGCTCTTCGACACTTCCGACTGCCTCTACTGCCACGGCAACGGAACCGCCGGAGCTATCTGGGGCAATGCTCCGAATGTGACCGATAATATGTACGGCGCGGACACATCAAACCTCTCAGAGTGCTACACATACTGCCATGTGCTCCCTAACTACCTGTACAACGTAACCGAGGATACCATCCCGCATTTCCATAACAAGTCGCTCTATGCAGGCGGCGGGTTCGACTGCGTGGTCTGCCACGACACAGGCAGCAATTACGGGGTCCAGTCACTCGTCGATGCAGACGCAATCGCTGCCGGCATTCACGGGAACGTCACCAACAACACCATCTCTAATATTCTTGAATGCGATTCGAGATCGAAGCCCTGTTGGGGCTGCCACAACAGCGACGGCATGCAGCCGGAGGGGATGGGGGACAGGAACTTCATTTACCAACCGCAAAAGAAGCCGTGGTCGTGCGAGGACTGTCACGCACGAAGCGATGAATGGAACGCGGAAACGAGTTACGGCGAGACCTGGATCAGTTCGAGTTATCCGCCGAACCGGATGCCTCCGATAATATACACGCATTACCCGAACTCAACGACCCTTGAGACCAGTATGAGTCATGGGCGTTGTGTAGACTGCCACAACAACAGCATCAACCAGAACCACGCGGACACGCACGGGCAGAGGCTCGAAAACACGCTCGCATCGAACGTCTCACACTATGGAACAACGATAGACCTGATCAATCCGACCGAGGACTGCGGCATCTGCCACAACAACACAACAGCCGGACTGATCTGGGGAGATGCTCCGCAGAACGAGCACGGCAACTTCACGAACTATTCAAACACGGAAGATGGCTGCTACATCTGCCACACAAACGATGACCAGACTCCGGCGGACTTGCATGCAGCGAATCTGTGGTCTGGGACGGGCGGATTCGATTGCTTGAGATGCCACGACGAGGACGGTTTTGCAAAGAACAAGCGGATAAACGCAAGCGTCTTTGGGGAGGCGATGCACTGGAATACAAACGATATCTCGCTTGAGTACGGCTTGAACAGGTCCTGCTGGGTCTGCCACTTCGAGGACGGTCTGAACGCAGACCTGCACTACACGCGAATGGATCCGCCATATCTCTGCTACGACTGCCACCGCAAGACCCCCCCACCATTTGACAATGTGAGCGCTGCACCAGAGGTTCACAATCACTTCAAGAACGGAACCAACATCTCTGCGTATTGGGGGCGCCCGACAGACTCAGACTCATGCATGGGCTGTCACAACCAGTCAGAGATGAAATACGCATTCACCGAGAACGACACCTACCACACGGCATTCTCGGTTGTATCCCACTACGGGAACAACCGGACCGATATCGCGGATATGTTCATGGAGAATAACAACACCGCGTACTGCTCATACTGCCACATCAATACATCGACTCCGTTCATGGAATTCGAAAACGACAGGAATATCCAGCACGCAGGAAGCCAGGACTGCAACGACTGTCATGGTGAAGGGCGGCTTCACAACGAGACCCTGACACGGGTGCAGACGAGCGGGAACTGCACAGACTGCCACGCGCTCTACGGGGTTAACAAGGCAGGCACAGTCTACGAGATCAATGTGACAGCGATGAATCTGGGCGTGCACGAGAATGTCAATGAGAATATGACCGGCATCGCTTCGTCAGAGGTCAGTGATGCGAACAACGCCAAATGCTGGGGCTGCCACGTACCTGACGGCGCATATCCTGAGAGTGGGCACAAGGACACATTCAACAATGATGCGTATCTCTGCTATGACTGCCACAACGGCACTTATGCATACGAGAACGTGAGCACCGCAACCGCGGTCTATAACCACTTCAAGAGCGGTGTAAACATCACAGCACGCACGAATGCCGAGACGAACTCGACCTCATGTGGGCATGGGTGCCACAACTTAAGCACGATGAAGGTTCCGGGCTTCGACGCAGGGGGGAACGCGACGTACCGCGTCAATATGTCTCAGCCGTCACACTATCCGTGGAACCGCACTGATATCATCCTTGCAAGTGACCTCTCTGACTGCGCATGGTGCCACCGGAACTCGGCAAACGAGTTCATCGACATATTCGAAAATCCGGGTCCGCCGAACTACACCGCAAACATCCAACATGCGACAAAGACGTCTGGCTGCATCGTTTCCGAATGCCACGACAGAGGCAGGATACATGATATAAGCCTCAAGATCCCCGTGTTTGAATGGGCAGATGAGTGCGGGAACTGCCACTTCGAACTGAACGACTCTGATGCTTATGTGAACGAGACGATGTTTAATGCGAGTGTGCATGGGGCTGTGAACTGCACAAAGTGTCACATAAACGAGGAGATGAATCATCCGATCGAGGAGTACACATGGAAGTGGTGCGAGTGCTGCCACTCGTACCAGTCAGATCCGATAAACGAGAGCGATCGGCATAACGTCACCGCGGATCCCGCGAACTATTCGGCAAAGGGCGTGAATGTGCTCACGATTACGGAATGCACGGAATGCCACAATGCGACCGCTTATGAAAATTCGAAGCAGAACTTCAATGCCAGTTCAGAGCGTGAGTGCAGATGGTGTCACAGTTACCCTGATGATTAGTGATATGCCAGACTCATGCGATATCTGTTGAGGTATCGATCTGGATACCTTCACTAATCTTGAACTTGAGCATATCCGCGGTCGGAGACATTCCACGAATCTTCGGGATGGACAGTCTACTCACGATCTCGTCGGAATTGTGGAGCAGTTCTATATCGAAGACCACATCACATAATTGATGATCTCGTTCTCAAGCGCCCGGTCCTGCGTGTTCTTCAATCCGTACAGCTGACATTCCGCACGTGTTTTTCGCAAGAAGATCTATTTTTGCAAATGGTGAATAGTGGCTACTGATTGTGATTTTTTGTTTTTGAAGATACTCTCTTTATTAAATTACATATTTATTACATAAACATGTAAAGCATCCTCTATTGAA
>CBDAFH010000213.1:0-4775 GCA_965195165.1 uncultured ANME-2 cluster archaeon
TGTGAGTTTGTGTATCCGCGCCAGTTCCGCCCTGAGCCGCTCGGTTGTGCGAGAATCCAGCGCAGAGAGCGGCTCATCTAACAGCAGCACCGCAGGCTCCGTCACAACCGCCCGTGCGATTGCGATTCTCTGCTTCTCGCCACCGCTAAGCGTACCCGGATACCTGCGGAGTAGATGCGAGACCCCAAGAAGCTCTGCAATTTCATCCACTTTTGCTTTGATCTCACTTCTACCAACTTTTTTCTGACGCAGCCCAAACCCAATGTTTCCTGCCACAGTCAGGTGCGGAAAGAGCATATAATCCTGATAGACCATGCTGATCTGCCGGTCCTTCGGCAGGATGTTCGTTACATCCGCGCCGTTTAGAAACACCCTGCCGCTATCCGGGCGGTAGACACCTGCAATCGTCTCGATGAGGATCGTCTTTCCTGCACCGGTCGGGCCGAGTATGATGAAGTATTCTCCTTCATCGATGTGCAGGGTCGCGTCATCCAGCTTGAATTCGCCAAGATCCTTGGATACATTCTCAATTCGTATCATTTTGTATGACCTAATATAGACGAGTAACGCCGCCACGCCGTTCAAAGATGTATAAAGATACAAACGATATTATGATCAAAATGACTGCCGCAGCCATTGCAAGATCGAGATCGCCGCAGGACATATTCAGGTACAGCGATATCGGCAGGGTCTCGGTCTTCATCCGTGTTGCACCAGCGACCATCAGGGCTGCCCCAAACTCCCCGATCCCTTTCGACCATGTTATGATCCCTCCAGCCATAAGTCCGTTCTTTGACATTGGAAGCGTTGTCTGTAAAAATGCCTGCATCGGAGTGCAGCCAAGCGTCTGAGCAACGTTTTCGTACCTAGGACTGATCCCTTCAAACGTTGAACGCATAATCCGCAGCATAAACGATATATTGACAGCAAACTGTGCGATGATAATCCCGAGCGGCGTGAATACGAATTTTAGCCCGAAATCCGAAAGCCAGTCCCCAAATGAGGTCGTGCCAAAGAGGAGCAGAAGCCCAACCCCTGCCACGAGAGGTGGTAGTGCAAGCGGCAGATCCAGTATAGTACTGATAAGCGTCTTCCCGAAAAAATCATACCGTGCAAGCGCGTATGATGCCGGTATCGAGACCACGATACACATCAAAGTGGATATTGCGGATGTGAGCAAACTCAATTTTATCGCAAACCCAATCTCATGTGATGCGATACTCGTAAGCAGGACATTCGGGCTCGTATGTGTAAGAATACATGCGATCAGCGATAGGATAAAGATGGTCAGGAGCAGTGCAATCGAGACTGTGAGAATACCGAACTTCGATTTCAGCATTTACTTAAAGTCCTTTTAGTGCTCGCGGGGTCTTTTCCTTAACCTCGTCGATGTGCTGATCATCCACCCACCCGCTCTTTATATCGTCTCTTTGATCGAACTGGTGTACAAATGGCTTGATATCCAGAAGCGGGGTCCCATCGAGGATATCAACATCGCAAATATCCAGTATGTTGCCTCTAACGTTCTCCAGTCTTACAATAGAGATTCCAACCGGATTCGGTCGTCTCGGATGCCTTATCGAGAAGATTCCTTTCTCTTTGTCCCCTATAAATGGTTTTGAGATCAACGAATAACCTTCCGCAAGATGAAAATGGTAGATAAGTATCAGATGAGAGAACCCATCGATGTCCTTAAGCCCTGCAGCGTATTCCGGGAATACCTCCACCTCACCTCTCGCGCCATCTGCAAAGATGCTCTGAATCGGTGTATCGCCAGGATCGGTGAATGGTGAATGTATGATGCCTATAGATGTGTGTGTTATACTGGTCATTACTGCCCGTCTCCGTATTTTTCATCCGGATATACTGTGAAACCATGTTTCTCAAAGATCGCTTTTCCTTCCGGGGACGCAACAAAATCCACAAACTTCGTTGCAGCATCCTTCTGTTCGGAAAACACGAGCGTTCCGATCGGGATGATCTTTACAATGTTCTGTTCGCGGGGTATCTCCACGATCTCCATCTTTTCACTGTTCACGACCAGATCCGCCCAGATTATCGATGCGTCCGCCTGTTTCATGGACGTGTAGACTACGAGTTCGTTCACGGTCGCGCCGCGGGCGATGGTATTGTTCGCAACAGTATCATATATCCCGTTCTCCTCGAGTATCTTATCCCCCAGTTTTCCGATCGCTGCTGCCTTCGAGTCCCCGAGTATAACCATAACTCCGGGCTTTGCAAGATCGGCAAGAGACGTTATGCCCGCAGGATTTCCTTTCGGTACCGCTATTACCGGCACATGGTATGCGACACGCTGCTCATAATCGGTGATCCCTTTCTCCTTTGCGATATCGAAGTAATATGTTGCTCCGGGCATGTAGACGTCCCCCATCTGTGTGAGTTCCATCTGGGAAAGGAGCGTATTTGAGCCCGCGTAGTTGTAGTTTATCGGTATGCCATATTCCCCTTCAAAAAGCGTTCCGATCTCATCCATCGGCTTTCGCATCCCTGCACCGCAGTAAACAAGGAGCGAATATGTTTCTTCTGTCGCCGGGCGGGCAAGTTCCCCGGAAGTTTCATCAGCCGTTATATCAGGTTCCTGCGCCTCTTCGATGCATCCAAGCGCGATTGCGCTGCAAAACAGAATTGCAACCATGAATATTGCTGTTCTTTTCATTATGAGTCCCTCGGTTATGGTTGTGTACCACCATCACGGATTATGAGCGTACTATAGCGTTTACGAAACCTGTATAAATACATTTCGGGCTTAAATGCGATAAAGTCAAATAAAAATAGTTGACATAGTGTCTCAACAACTTAATTTTTAGACAACTTTATAATTCAGCCTCGCTCCACCCCCAAATAAATTCGAGGGCATCCGCCGCCTTGAACTTACGCGTCACAGGCAATCGTCCGCCTCATCGTCCGCCGCCCGCCACCTGCAGGATCATGAGCGCATCAAGTGATGTGACCTGCCCGTCGCCGCTGACATCCCAGCGCGAGTCGTATTCGCGGCTGCCCGCTGCGATAACAAGCGCGATTACGGCATCTGTCGTGCTGGCTTCACCCTCTATCTTCAACATGTAGTGATCAGCACCGCCCCAGTTTCCGGCATTGTCCTTCGCTCTGACATGGAAGTACCAGACACCGTCTGCTACATCGGTATATGATCCTGAGTTTCCAGCGGGTTCGCATGTCGTATCCGGAGTTGTGGTGGCTGATTGGTCGAAGGTGTAGCTGTAACAACTGATCCCGGAAGTGTCGTATGGAGTTGTCCAGACGAATGACGGATCGTTGCAAGTGTACCATTCATCCCCCTCTGGATGTGTTAAGGATGAGATTACAGGTGCAGACGGGTCTGCTGCATCTACCAGAACCGTATACTCATCACTTTCGCCAGTATTCGTGGCAGTATCATCGATCCTGAATTTTATCATATTCTGCGTCCCGGAATCCAGATTAAACGGGACCGATCCAGCAGTTATCGTCCGGTAGGACGTGGTACCGTTGCTTCCGGTGCAGCTTGCAGATCGCCAGCCGCTCCACGATGAGCCGCCGTCTGTTGAGTACTTGTAACAAGCGGTTGAGACGTCCAAGCCCGCGGTTTTATCCTTCACCTCGATCGTGCAGTCAGGTGTCTGGTCTGCAACCCAATCGGTTGAGCTAAAATCTCTCCAGTGGTGTGGAGCAACATTATCGACGATGAACGATTCCTCGGTATCATCACTCGATGAAGCACCAAGGTTATCGGTTGCATACACCCTCAGCCATACGCTGTCATCCTCGTCGATTTCAAGTGTGGTATCCCAGTCTACGTACCAAAACTCCTCTTCACCACAGGTTGAGTATCCGTCACTCTCGACAGCACTCTTGAGCGGGAGATCAAGGATGTGCCACTCGATATTATCCAGTGAAACCCAGATCTCAACCTGCGGAACATCTCCATCTTCATCGGTGGGATATGTCAGGGTTTGGATTACACCAAAATAGACCTTACCGGGCTCAGGGTTGGTGACAACAATACCTGGCGGGAGGTTGTAGTCTATGTCGTTCTGGAAGATCGCACTGTTTGCTCTCTGTTTATCATAACCAAGCTCACACCATGAGTCATAGAAGTCACTGAAGTTGTCTTCATCGGTTGTTTGATCATGCAAAACATGCCAGATATTGCCGAACCCGTCCGAGAGCCTGTCGTACATCTCGTCATGATCATCGTATATATCCCAGAGTGCGGCAGCAACATTGCCTTCGCATGAGTCACCATCAGGAAAGCTGCCGTCATCCCTGGTCTCAAGATTACGTGAACCGTGGCCGTATGTGTTATCTGTGAAATACTCATCATCAAAAACCGCAAGCGGCATAAAGGATGCCCAGCCCTCACTCCACGCACATCCGGGTTCAGAGACCCCATCCATCTGATGACCCTGACTACAATCAATCGGTGGCCGATAATCTCCAAAAACCTTGTACATCACGCAGTGCCCGTATTCATGGATGATTACATCAGGATCGTTTGCGTGACCGCCATCATCGCCAGTCTCGCCATCAAGATGAATGCAGGGCTCTGTACTACCAAAACCATTGCCATGCGCATGTGTACCATCGCAACCACATCCGAAGTCTGCATCATGTTCCCACTGCCAGTAGACAGTAACGCCGGTCATATCATAGCCAACCGTATCTGAGAGATATTTCCAACCATCGTAGAGGGTATCATAGACCCACCATGCTTTGTACTGCGTTTCATTGTCTGGTGTGAACCATGACATGCAGAG
>CBDAFH010000214.1:0-4601 GCA_965195165.1 uncultured ANME-2 cluster archaeon
GTTCCACCAGCCAAACGGCAAGTTCCCGCGGCGGGTCGCAGCCAGTCTCGGCTTCACTTCCGAGCAGATCGATCCAGGGATCGCTGTTACCACGCTCGGAAACACGTATTCCGCATCATGCATGATCGGGCTTGCCGCAATCCTTGATATCGCAGCCACGGGCGACCGGATCTTCATGACCTCGTTTGGGTCAGGCGCAGGTAGCGATGCGTTCAGTTTCCGGATCACAGACCGGCTCGACGGCATCCGGAGCGGTGCGCCGAGTGTCTCTGATCTGCTCGCTGATAAGGAGTACGTCGATTATGCGACTTATGCGAGGCACAAAGGGAAGATACGGCTGTAAAGCATCTGATATGGTTTTTAGACACTGTGCCTCCCGCGATGTTATGCCGGTGTTCTGTGCCAGCAGCGGTACAGCCAGTGACACTGAGTTCTGTTCTGCACACAAGTCACTGACGCGCGAGACTGTTATGCCCTTGGTGCTGACACTCTGTTCATAGAGGGGTGTTGTTCACAGGGATGGTCTATTTGTGGATTGGGGTGTGACTTCTATTTCGGATCGCTTTGTGGGATGTTTAGAAAGTCAGAGATTTCACCGACGATTCGCCGAGTAGGTTTAAAGCTATATATAAATGAGGAATGTAATTCAAATTCTCTGTTTCTTGTTGATAGGATAATCGAGTAAGATGGAAAGTCAGCTCCATTACAAATAACGGGATATTCTGAATAAACACTATTCACCTCACTCAAATCAAACCCCACACGTTCGCTGCTGAATAAACCTTTTCGGACATATATTCCTTTTCCAGTTTCTCTATTCATTTCAATGGTTCTGTGTTCATATCCCAAATAGATACAAAATGATCCGGCACACACACAAAATCCACATATTAACAATCCTACCATAATAGATTCAGATGTAGCGGTTTCAGGTACATAAGTCAATGTTTTATAAATTATATATAATACACTAAACAAACAGTAACCTCCGAACGTTAACAACGCTATCGACGGATAGTTCTTGACAACAAGCAGTTCTTGAGTTTTTTTGGCTATTCGCATTTTCCATTCCTACATTCGTAGAAGTTTGCCATAACTGAACAATATCTGATCTTCTGCCAGATCATTTCCACAATCGGCAGCACTACCCTGCGATTGTACAGCACACCTTTGTATTGAGATATGGCAGCAACATCACATCGTTCCTTGCAATGGTATAGTGATGGCCGCCCGCGCTCATAAGGGTTGGTCACGCGGACCGTATAAGCCTCAACACGTCATGGTTCGACACCTTCGGCATGTTCGGCTATTTTTACCTCTTCTGGTTTCGACGGAACCGATTCAACTGATTCGCCTGCAAACATCCCTTTGATCGCATCCCATTCCTGCCCTGCCACAAAATATATCTACGGCCGCCCCACCTCACCCCACGCGTGATAAATCAAGAAACCATCCTGCATAAAAGCCCCTCTGTGAGCGTGACTGTCACTACCCTATGACGCGGCACCGCTTGCATCGACAGACTCATTAAAGTGAGACGCACCAATACTAACCTGAGATGACGATATCGCAGGCGCACAAACGGTACGAGTTCAAGCGGCAACTCGAAGATATGGGGCGCAGGACCGGCAGGGGCACGGAACTGATCTCGCTATACATCCCTCCGGACAAGCAGGTCTCTGACGCGGTTGCGCAACTCAAGAACGAGCACGGGCAGGCGTCAAACATCAAATCGAAATCGACACGCACGAATGTGCAGAGCGCGCTCGAATCGGTGCTCGCACGGCTCAAATATTATCCGAGACCACCTGAAAACGGGTTCGTGATCTTCTGCGGAACACTTGACATAGACGGACACCGGACAACGCTGGACACGGTGATCATCGAGCCCCCTGAGCCGATCACCTCGTATAAATACCACTGCGACTCGTCCTTTTATCTGGATCCGCTCGAAGATATGCTTACCGAGAAGAAGACGTTCGGACTCCTTGCCATCGACCGGCGGGAGGCGACCGTGGGGCTGCTGCGCGGCAAATCCATCGAGGCACGCAAGCACATGACATCATCGGTTCCCGGAAAGCAGAGAAAAGGCGGTCAGAGCGCGAGACGGTTTCAGCAACTGCGCCTCATCGCAATCCACGATTTTTACAAGAGAATAGGCAATAGCGCAAGCGAAATATTCCTTACCATCGATCACAAGGACCTTGAGGGAGTCCTCATCGGAGGGCCGTCCCCGACAAAGGAAGAATTTCTTGAGGGGGAGTTTTTCCATCACGAAATACAGAAAAAGATCATAGGGTTGTTTGATATCGCATATACGGATGAATCCGGTCTTTACGAACTGGTGGATGCGGCATCTGATGCGCTGCAGGATCTGGAGGTCATCAAGGAGAAGAGGACCATGCAGCGGTTTATGCGGGAACTGGTGAGCGATAAGGGGCTTGCCGCTTATGGTGATCAGCAGGTGCGTGAGAACCTCGGGATGGGCGCTGTCGATCTGCTGCTGATATCCGAAGACCTGCGGAGGGTGCGTGCGACCGTTGCGTGCCAGAACTGCGATTATACGGGGGAGAAGACGATAGAGGACGCATCAGATGACACTGGAGGGAGTTGCCCTGTTTGCGGCTCTGATCTCAAAATCGTGGACACCGTGGACGTTGTCGATGAATTGACAGAGATATGCGATCAGATGAGTACGGGCGTCGAGTTCATCTCCACTGATTTCGAGGAGGGTGACCAGTTGATGAGGGCGTTTGGGGGAGTTGCTGCGATTTTGAGGTATGATACAGGGGTGTAAATTACAGTACGACATGGGATTCGGGTAATCCGGATTACGTAAGGTGATATGGCTTTTGCGAGAGGTCGGTTCGTTCTGAAAGTCAAGAGTTGGTTGCGACTGTGTGATCGAGGCGAGGACGCGATTTCACCGGAAAGACGCAGCCCCGCGAAACCTCTTCGCAATGATATACGTCTCCGCGCTTGCCTTGCGTGACGCCTCAGGCGAGTGGGCACGCACATTCCTAAAGAGCGACCGCACCTTCTGCAGGTAATCAGCGTAGAGATCGCCATGGAATGCCTTGACAACGAAATGCCCTCCCGGCTTTAGGATCTGCTCTGCGCACGAGAGCGCTTGTTCGGTCAGGTCGATCGACCGCGCATGATCATAACTCCAGTCGCCTGAAAGATTGGGTGAGGCATCGCAGAGCACGACATCTGCGTTTTTGACCAGTTCCTTGATCCTGTCGACCGTATCCTCTGCCGTGATATCGCCGACGATGGTGATCACGCCCTCAATCTCATGGATCGGCTGGATGTCCACGCCCACGACCGTACCACCGGCTCCGACGAGTTCCCGCGCCATCTGAAGCCAGCCGCCAGGAGCAGCACCCAGATCAACGATATTATTCCCCCGCTTGATGACATGGAACTTTGAGTTGATCTGTTTTAACTTGTACGCTGCTCTCGACCGATAGCCCTCCTTCCTTGCCAGCCTGTAGAAATGATCATGCTGATTGCGTGCCATTGTTAGATCATCGGCGAGTATGCCACATAACATGAACGAATATGCGAACATGAACGAAACACTGCAGAAGACAAAGCGCGTAATCGATGCGATTGCAGAGCACGGGGGCATCCTGATCGCGTTCTCTGGCGGCGTGGACAGTTCGGTGCTTGCATGTCTTGCAAGGCAGAGCGGCGCAAACGTGCTCGCGGTGACCGCTGACTCGGAGTTGCTCGGGCGCCGCGGACTGATGGATGCCATAAAGATGGCAGATGAGATCGGGGTAAAACATGAGATCTTCGATTTCGGGATACTGAGGAAGAAAGAGTTTGTAGAGAATCCGCACGACAGGTGTTATCACTGCAAAAAGTATCTGATTCTGGAACTTGCAAAAATTGCGTCCCGAAACAGGATTGAAACGATCGCAGACGGAACAAACATAACAGATATCGCAGGAGACCGGCCCGGCTACGCTGCAATCATGGATGCCGGTGTTTTCACGCCGTTTGTCGATTTCGGTCTCGGGAAGCCGGAGATTAGGGAGATTGCCAGAAATTTCGGTCTATCTGTTGCAGACGCGCCTTCGGAATCGTGTCTTGCGACCCGGATCCCGTCTGGCACAGAGATTACGGTCAAGCGGCTTTCCCGCATCGAAGAAGCGGAATCGATGCTTCGTTCGCAGGGCTTCTGCGGCGTCCGGGTCCGGGATCATGGTCGCATTGCCCGTGTCGAGGTTCAATCAGGCGACGCTGAACGGTTTCGGGTCGTGCAAGAGGATGTGGCAGCCGCGTTTGCGCGGATCGGTTTCGATCGCGTGGCGCTTTCAGGGTTCCGGTCCGGGACGCTGTAAATGTGAGTTGCCGGATTCTCCGCAAGTGTTTGCGCGCTGTTTCCCGACATCCATATCTTCATTCGATCCGGTTCCTTGATCAGTGATCTTAAATCTTTTCTAAAATGTACAAATATTCATCCCTTGTCATACCAACTGTTTTCATATTGTTTCGTATGATAGTGACTGGTATTTCATCGTATTAGATCGGAAGAGCACACGTCTGAACTCCAGTCACATGTCAGAATCTCGTATGCCGTCTTCTGCTTG
>CBDAFH010000215.1:0-3974 GCA_965195165.1 uncultured ANME-2 cluster archaeon
TCTCTGCAAAGAAACTGATTCTGCTAACGGACGTGTTAGGGGTGCTTTCGGATCCGTCTGATGCGGATACGCTTATACCCCACATCTCCACATCCGAGGTGGACGACCTGATCGAGAACGGCACGATCCAGGGTGGGATGATTCCGAAGATCCGCGGCGGTGTCTGCGCGATCCGCGGTGGGGTCTCGAAGGTGCACATCATCGATGGAAGCAAGCCACATTCGCTCTTGCTTGAACTGCTCACCGACGAGGGGATCGGCACGATGGTGGATTGAGGATGTGTCTATTTGCCACTATTTTACGGTTTTAGATGACAAACCGGTAGTTTTATATGGTATGAGCGCGTATGTGTCAGCAACTGTAGTTACAACCTACAGCACCCCAAAACAAACCCACGCGAAAGAGGTGTTTCAAATGGATAAAAAATATCTGGAAAACGACGAATGTGCTGTTTCGCCGGTTATTGGCGTCATCCTGATGGTGGCTGTCACAGTGACGCTGGCATCGATCGTCGGGTCGGCGGCATTCGGAATGGGCAGCAACATCAACAAGATGAATCTGGGGTAGTGAGCGCAGAACAGACGAACTCGACTACGATCGAATTCACATTTATGGGCGGTCCGGATGCCAGTGCTGTCCGGTATCTGAACGCAACCATAGATGGAGAGCCGGCAGACCCGCCAGCAGACTACGAACCCGCTGTTGGTTCGGGCTGGGCATGTACCGCCGACGATGTATCCTTCCACACAAGCGGCGGGTTCCCTGGCAAGAATCACATAGTCGTTGCCGCGACATTCGATGATGGCAGCGCTCAGGTCGTTCTCGACACATACGTCTGAACGACCGCGCCTATTTTTGGTAGTGTCCCATAAACCGTGACTTTGAATTAATGATTATCGGGCTTGGTGGCGGTTTTACACAATTTTGATGCGTCATTCAGAATCACCACCAGTAGGGTGCATAAAAGATGGAAAATTGTGTTAGGTCACGAAAGTTAGTACACTACCCAATTTTCAAATCCCAAGTTCCTTTGCAAGTTCCTCAAAATCCATAATTTTGACATTGTCCTTTTTACCTTTCTCGATCTGCTCCATGAGGTCTTTATCGGATAATACCTCAATCGTTCGCACCATTGACTCGTGTTTGTCTGTAGAAATGGTCATACACCCGGTTTAATCTGTTCCATACATATCTTTTGCAACACTGGATACCTCCACCAGATGGATTAATGTGCATTGGGATGTTAGATTAAACATCACCCGCATTATGGGCGTGTGGCCTAGCCAGGATAGGGCGGCAGTCTCCTAAGCTGCACATCAGGGGTTCGAATCCCCTCACGTCCGTTTTACACACAGGAAGGGAGTTTTCATGACCGGAATCATCGTATACACAACCAGCGCATGTCCGAAATGCAAGAAGCTGAAGAGCTATCTAAAATCAGCAGCGATCGAATACACAGAAGCAGATATGTCTATGCCAGCCGCGCTTACGGAACTGCGCGCAAACGGCGTGTTCACGATGATGGCGCCTGTTCTGCAGGTCGGGGATTCGTTTCTGACCCTTGAAGAGATGTTTGACGGGGATCGGATCAGAAAGGACGTGATCGATGATCTGGCGGGGCGCGCACCATGAAACGCCAGTGTCATCCACAGGAGACCGTGCAGAAGACGCTTGACTGGAGGAGCGTGCCGGAGATGCCCAGGGTCCGGACAACGGACGGGCATGTGATGGACTGGGACCGGCACGCAATCGTAGCCCAACTCTTAAAGGAGACGCAGCTTTCCAAGAAATTTTACAGGATCGATCCGATAACCGTTGAAGAGGCAGAAGAGATTGCGAAAGAGGTGGATGCGCGCATCAAAAAGATCGGTCTGAAACATCTGTCAGGTCCGCTCGTGCGCGAACTCGTCAACGTAGCCCTTCTTGAGCGCGGGCATCCCGAATGGCGAAACATCTCAACGAGGGTGGGGACTCCGGTGTATGACGCGCACCAGATCGATGTGGGCGCAGGGTTCGAGGCAAACGAAAATGCAAATCTTCAGGAGAATGCAGAAACATCTCACAAGAAGAAGGCGGACAAGATCTCGAAAGAGCAGTATCTGCTATTGCTGCCGCCGAAACTCGCCGATTCGCATCTGAACGGGGATATCCACATCCATGATCTCGAGTATCTCGGAACGCGCAGTTTCTGCATGGACTGGGATCTCAGGTACTTCTTCTATTATGGGCTGATGCCGGATGGGAGCGGCACGAAATCGAGTGTCGCAGGTCCTGCAAAGAAGGCAGAGGTTGCGATTCTCCACGCAGTAAAGGCTCTCGGGAGCGCACAGACGAACTTTGCAGGAGGGCAAGGGTTCTACAACTTTTTGACGTTTCTTGCGCCGTATCTCGAGGGAATGCCCTATGAGGAGATCGAGCAACTGATGCAGATGTTCGTCTACGAGATGACCCAGATGATGGTCGCACGCGGGGGACAGCTCGTCTTCTCGTCGGTCCAGCTGGCTCCGGGCGTTCCAAAGCTCTGGAGGGACAAACCGGCCGTATACCGCGGGAGAATCCATAACGGCGATCCGGATCAGGCACCGCTTCGGACTTATGGCGAGTTTGAGCGCGAGGTGCGGATCTCGTTTAAGGCGCTGATGAATGTCATGCTTGGTGGGGATTACTGGGGCAAGCCATTCAATTTCCCGAAGCCAGAGATCTCGATAGAACCCGATTTCATAGAGGAGGACGAGGAGTTTAATGCGAAACACCCCGATCTTCCGACTTATTCCGAACTGTACGATCTCGCCTTCGAACTGGCAGCAAAGTTCGGCGCTCCTTACTTTGATAACCAGCTACCAGAGTATCGTGGCGCTGGAGAGGGGATAAGCTGCTATCAGTGTTGTGCTTACAATTTCTCCTCGAATGCGGACACCGATTCCGATTTCGATAATAAGCTCATCTTCAAGGACGGGAAGCATTTCTCGATGGGAGCCTGGCAGGTCATCTCAGTAAACTGCCCGAGAGCCGCGTACCGGGCGAACCATGACGATGAGGCGCTGTTTAATGAGTTGAAGCGGTTGATGGACATAGCGGTACAGATCCACAAGATCAAGAGGGAATGGATGAATCAGATCGTGGATGCACAGCGGATGCCGTTTGCTACACAGCGTCCACTGGATCCGATTACCATGGAAAAAGGGTCGCAGGCGGTCGATCTGGAGGGTCTCGTGTACGAGATCGGTGTTGTCGGCATCAATGAGATGGTAGAGCACCATGCCGGGCACCAGTTACACGAATCAAAGGATGCGTGGAAGCTTGCGATCCGGGCGATGACCGAGATGGAGTTCTACACAAAGCAGCTCTCGGAAGAGCATGGCATGACGATCGCGCTTGCAAGAACGCCTGCCGAGACGACTGCAGGGCGGTTTGCCGTGGCTGACATACTCGATCCTGAATACACAGAATGCGCAAAAAAAGTGGTCAAAGGCGACCTTGATCGGGCACTCGCAAGCATCCACAAGACAAGGGATCTTCCGATATACTACACAAATGGCACGCACATTCCGCCGGGCGCTGGCATCTCACTTGCAGAGCGTATAGGGCTTGAGCACGTATTCTTCCCGATCGTGGACGGCGGCAATATCATGCACATATTCCTTGGCGAGAGTACACCCGACCCCAAGGGACTTCGCGACTTCGCGATGCGGATTGCAAAGAATACGCAGACCGGCTACTTCGCATTCACAAGGGACATGACTATATGTACGGACTGTTCCCATCTCGCGCCCGGGTTGAAGGACGAGTGTCCGAACTGCGGGTCAACGAACGTGGAGCAGTTGTCACGGGTTACCGGGTATCTTCAGGCGGTATCTGGATGGAATGCTGCAAAGAAGCAAGAACTTGAGGACCGGAAGCGGTACGGTGAATCGGATATGGTGTAAGTGCGATTTTTCACAAAAAATAGAGTAAAAACTGCCCTTCGGGTGGGG
>CBDAFH010000216.1:0-3365 GCA_965195165.1 uncultured ANME-2 cluster archaeon
CCGTCATGAATCACAGGCGTTGATGTCGAAAAACCGATAAGAGAACTCCAGCCGCGATCGACAAACCGCCCGTCCTCGAACCCGACCTTCCACACGTATCCGGTCGCCTGCGATTTTTCAGAGGTGGTATACACATACCTGTCATGATATGATACGGACGCACGGATGCGCCCAAGATCGGACCTGCTGAACGAAAGACTGGATTTCAGATCGATCTCATCTCTGAGAGTTCCGTTCTCAAGATAAACGCTTATCAGTCTCCCCTCATGCACCGGATATACGAGATAGTTCTCTACGACCGATGCGCCGCACCACAGGAACCCCGCGGTGTTATCGGTTGCGTGTTTCCAGAGTTCGTTTCCGTTCTCGCCGTAACAGTAATAATATTTTGTTGTGACGCCACCGGATAATCCTTCTCCAGCGTAGATTCTGTGATCGTGGTACGTTACCGGACATTCGAAGTTCCGGTCGGTTACATGTTCCTTCCAGAGTTGTTCACCTGTTGCTGCGTCGAATGCGTACATATCGCCGATGTTCGATGCGACAAATATATTTCCATTTCCATACGCGGGAGTTGATGATTGGAACCCGACAGAAGTCTCGTTACGCCATATCAGGGTGCCGTCGGTCCTGTTGAATGCCTGCAGTGTGCCGTTTACGTCGTACACATACACAAGATCTCCCGCGATGATTGGAGGCACATCGATTCCATTGCCCCAGCTCGTGCATGTAAATCTACTCCACACGAGTTCAGGATCGCTTCTCGGTGCAGGACTGTCTGTTAATCCATTATTCGTCTCATTCTTCTGAAACTGCTGCCAGTCGGACGCTATCGCGGTTCCTGTGAGCGTAATAATAACTATTGTAAGCATTAATATAGTTTTTGTATCCATATTTTCACATCCGTTAGATACCTGTTCTTGTGCCGTCTTCAGTCTAATTTATTTGTTTTAGAACATATCTGTTTGATTTTACCATGATGATTATCTGATCTGACATAAACGTTTCGTCGACGAAGAACGATTAGATATACCCACTCAATACCGCGTGGTTAAAATAACTGGGCTAAAGCATGGAATTTAACCGCAGAACACGCAGGGGGAGTGGAGAGGGGGGACTCTGCGTTCTCCGCGCTCTCTGCGGTGAGAACCCCGAAGCAGCAGGCAACCAGACGACACTACCGCATATTCGACCATGTCACCCACTATGCCCAAACCATCGTAACGTCGGGACCGCACCCAATCGCTTGCCAGGAATCACATCGATTCGGGCGCAGCGATCCCGAGCACACCAAGCGTGCTTGCAAGCACGATCCGTGCGCACTCGACAAGCCCGATGCGGGCATCACGCACATCATCGGGCGCGTTTAAGACCGGTGACAACCTGTAGAACTGGTTAAACTCCTCGGCAAGTTCCCGTGCATAGATCGCTACGATGTGCGGTTTTAACTCCCGGGACGCAAGATCGATCACATAAGAGAACCTGGCAAGCTCTTTTACAAACGAGATCTCGGCATCCCCCGTAAGCATGGCAGGATCGATCGATTCGGGGATGTGCGGTGCCTTTTCAAGGATGCTGCACGCCCTTGCGTGGGAGTACTGTATAAACGGCGCTCCGAGTTTGTCGAAGTCAAGCGCACTCTCCCAGTCGAAGGTCGTCGCCTTCTCTGGTGTGACCTTCACGATGTCGTACCTGACAGCGCCGATGCCGACCTCTTTTGCGACATGGTTTCTGAAATCCTCTTCCGCATCGGGTCTGCGCTTTGTGACCTCTGTTAGCGCCTGCTTCTCGACCTCGTCGAGCAGTTCGTCTGCGGAGATGAATTTGCCTGCACGGGTGCTCATCGACCCCTCGGGAAGGGATACAAACTCGAAAATGACAATCTCTGGCTCTTTTACCCCACACGCACTTAGAACATAGCACAACTGGCTGGAGATGAGTTTGTGATCAGCGCCAAGAACATCGATCATGCGGTCGCACTGTTCCGCCTTCCACCGGTGATATGCAAGATCACGGGTCACATATACCGAGGTCTGGTCGCTCCGCAGGATCACAAGATCCTTGTCGAATGTCGGCATCGGGACTACGAGAGCGCCATCTGCCATTTCGGTAAGTCCCATCCCCTTAAGTTCCCCTACGAGGTCGGATACCTCGCCGCCTTTCACAAACCTGGACTCATGCACAAACCGGTCATGGTGGACGTTCATCCGCTCAAGCGTGGATGTGATCCCCGAGACTGCAAGGTCAGTGGCACTGCTGAACCGCTCGACCATCCCTGTGTCGCCACGTTCGATTCCCTGCATCAGTTCATCGATCTGGCAGACCAGATCAGGATCCTCCCCGAGTTCCCGGTTTGCACGGATGTACACATCCGCAATAGCATGATCCGCCTTCTTCTGATCATTAAATTCAAAACGGTCCATCGCCCACGCAACGATTGCGACCTGCCTGCCCATGTCATTGACATAGTACTGGATCTCCACATCATAGCCCGCTGTCTTAAAAATCCTTGCGAGAGTGTCGCCAATGACCGAATTCCTGATGTGTCCGACATGCAACGGACCGTTTGGGTTTGCGGAGGTGTGTTCGATGATCACCTTCCCTTTCCCGCTGCCAGTGCCGTAGCGTTCTTTCTTCAGGAAGATCTCGTGCACCGTATCGTCTACGAATTTTCTGCTGGCAAAGAAATTGATATACGCACCCACTGCCTGCACGTCTCCGACCAGCGAGTCTTTCGGGATCGTGATCGCATCCGCGATAACGTCCGCGATGGCTGCCGGACTTTGCCGGTATTCTGATGCCAGTCTGAACGAAAGCGATGATGCAAGATCGGCGTGTGCGGATTCCTCAATGTGGAGGTCGTCAATCTGGTAACCGGACGCGTCGAGTGCCTTTTTCAGCACGGACTCGACTTCGCTTTTGAATTTGAGGAACATTTCAGAGAAATAGGTGTCGCACGTTTTATGTCTTTTGCCGATGTGATGCTCTCTGGCTATCAGAACCTTCTGTCCGGCTCTCACAAGCATACCGCCGCTGGCGTCTGCGCCCATTGCTTGCGATGGCGGGGTTGCTATATGATGCGTTCATGTTTACGGGTCGGGTCTGCACGAGTCCTGTGCAATCCGATTTTATAGCGAGAGAATTTGAGTGGCGTCTGATTAAAGTTTTGTTCTGTGAGGTGCTTGGGCGCGTTGAGGTGTTGGGGTTTTGCTGGCGAAAGAATTATATAGTTTTAAAGTCATGTTTGGAAAAGCATGAGCGACGACGACACTGAAAATTACCATAAAGAACGCAAGTTATTGATTGATGCGCAACAGCAGAGTTACCAACAGTTTGATAAGGCAATTTTAACTTTGTCCAGTGGT
>CBDAFH010000217.1:0-17603 GCA_965195165.1 uncultured ANME-2 cluster archaeon
TATTAGAACAGTTTTCTTCATGTAGCCTCCTGTTTTAGGATAGGGTCATTTGAGCCAGTTCCATACTCGCCAGTCTGTTGTCAGTCCCGGGCTCAACGATGAAGACGTGGTTGTCGTTCGACCAGACATAGCCGTATCTTATGCCATCGCTTCCAAGCGGCTTCCTCCGAACCTCGGTCGCCTCGTGCTCGTTAAACGTCACCGTCCCGAATCGAGAGACCGTCTGTGATGGGGGCTTTGCGAAATCTGCCTGGTTCTTGTAGTTCTCGACAGCATTTGCGGCATTCATCGAATCGGTGCACTCGATGACGGTTACAAAGACTGAATATGTCTTAGCTTCAAAGTCGTATATCCCCTGAACTGCCTTTATCTCTCCGACGCTTAGGTTTCCGGCGATCGTTGACAGTGCGTCCTCGGTTATGTTCATCGACCCCGTCGTGTTTTCATCGACAATTGCTATCAGTTTAAACGTCCCAAGGAGATTCTCCGAGGGGATCATGCCTACGATGCCTTGCGGTATTACTGGCGTCTGGTCGGGGGTTGGTGTTGGTATCTCCGGCTCGTCTGACACGATGCACGCACACGCGGCAACTGCCAGAAGGATTATCATCATTATCTTGATTGCTTTCATGTTGTATCTCCTTTATCGACGTTTCTCTCCTGAATGAGTCGCATGACATCATCAAGGTCATCGATTCTTTTGAATTCGCTCTCTTCGATCAGTACAGTTCCATCGATCTGCGTATGTCTGCACGCTCCTTTCACAATATACATAGATTTAGTTCCTGCAACGGATGAGATGCTGCTCATCAAGCGGGCGTTTCTCACCATCGTCCGGTTGTACGTGCTAAACCCGGTCAGCATAGTGTTGTTATCGCTGCTGTCGTTGGATATGGCATTGAACGGTGCCTGTTTCGCAGGAAATACGAAAAATCCAAGTGGTGTGAGCAGCAACGAAACTTCATTCGGTTCGGACTGTTCTGACGGTTCCGGCGCATGATCCTGTTTGGTTAGGTCCCTTTCTGTCGAGAGTAGCTTGATCGGGCAGACCAGTTCGGCATCGAGGATCTCTTCGAGGCGGAGCACCACATCGATCGATGCGTCCGTCCGTCCTTCCTCGTACCTGCTGACCGTTCTCCGCGATATCCCAAGTTCGGATGCAAGTTCCCCAAGCGAGATATTATTAGCGGTGCGGATGCTTTTCAGGCGTTCGCTATCGATCTTGATGTAGAGTCCGCCCGGTGCGGCATGAACCAGCGGTGGCACGCCCTCGACAAAGCAATCGCGCAGCGTGCCAGGATTGATCGATGGGATGCCGTATCTGAAATACGTCACACCATCCGCAAGCGTCTGATCGCGCGACTTGCTCCCTATGACAAGCGGGCTCCCATCCAGAAAACCGGAGAGGTGCCGCATCTCCCGCGCTGTCTCGGCACTCAACCCATCGATGTTTGAGAGTACGCGGAGTAACAACAGGACGTTGCAGCGCCGCGCAGCCAGATCGAAACTTCGAGGTCGGATATTGCACCGATCCGAGAGCGTAAACCCGGCTTTGCTCAGGATCTCGATAACCTGGAGTGTTAGCGCCTCCTTGTTCATCAGAGTTTCGTATGCTGCGACATACCTATAAAGGTTTGGTGTGTGACGGCTTTGGGCGTATTATTCGACCGTTGAGTATCATACACAGCGGTACAGGGTTTGCATATAGCTATAGCGCTACATCACCCACGCTACAGAAGCGAGCAGAAGCAAAATCTAATACAGCTTCCCATTTTTCCAGAAAAATGGCTTGTCAGGGGATCTGCTGAATCTATTAAATACGCTTGGGTAGGGGTCTGGATATTTTGCTTCTTCCAATGGGATATTGAACATTTCTTCAGGTTCATCGTCATAGCCACCCAGTCCAATAACGATGAAAACAGGCATTTTTCGTTTACGTGAAAATTCTTGATACCTTTTCATTTGTTTGTGATAGCTCCAACTTAGGCGACCCTCCTTAAGCCCTGAACGATATTTACACTCCACAGCAAACTGTTCACCAGTAGGCATGTATCTAAACACAAAATCAGGATTCATACTACTTTCGACGTATCGTTCCTGGTTGGTTTCGGTAGAATGTGTCTTCTCTGCGATTGAAAAATACTTTTTCGAGAAAAGATCTTGCACATAATCTTCGAATCTCAAACCAACTACAAAGGAGTCATCGGAAAATTCATATTTTATACCTTGCAAGATTTTAATTCCCGTATCAAGAATTCCCATTGTCTTCACTCTCCCAAGTGATGTACTCTATTCTTGTAATATCGACTTCCCAATATATAACTTTTGTGGTTTCGAATAAATTTTTTAGTTTTGTATTACCGGTATGATCGTAAAACACATATCTCTGCTTATAGCGCTACATCCACGCCACAGCCACCAGCAGCGCACCAAGCCGTGCAACCTCATTCGTAGCCCCTATCACGTCGCCGCTGATGCCGCCGAAGTTGCGGTTTGCGGTTCCAAGAACGACGAGCGACAATGCGATTGCGCTGCCGAGCATCGCAACACCGAGCACGGGCAGACCTGTGCCTGCGCCTGCACCCGGACCAACATACATGCCCCCACCCACGCCCGCGAAGACGAGCACACAGACCGCAGCCGAAAAAAGAAGCCCGATTGCGAACTCACGAAATCCGGTCTCATCGATCATGATCGATCCGAGCCCCGGGTGAATACTCCGCCCAAACGCCGAGATCGTGAGCATCGCCTGTTTTGCGCTCACCTCGGCAGCGATCATGACCGCCAGAAACTGATAGCCGACACCGACGCCTGCCGGATCGCGCCCCAGTACCCCGCTCATTGATGCGAATAATCCGAGAACCGCGATCACACAGAAGACGACCCCTCCGATGCCAAGTGAGACGTCGCGCATCGCACCGATCTTCTTTTCGCGTGAACCATGCGCAACGAACCCGTCACCAAAGTCAGAGAGCCCGTCGAGGTGGTTGATGCCGGTTAAGTAGTAGAGCGAGGCTACGATCATGACCGAAGCTGCCTCTGGCGGCAGAACTGACCCGAAGAGATAGCCGATCCCGCCTATCAGAAGCCCGATGACCGTACCGATCACTGGAAAGAGATACAGCCGCTTACCGAGAGCCGCGAGACCTTCCATGCTGATGCCAACAGGGATCGTCGTAAGGAATCCGAGGCACGACCGGGCAGCAAAGAGGAAGTCGCCCACTTATACAACCCCCATCTCGGAGAGGCGGGTTGGCAGATACGTGTCAGTCACGAAATCCAGACCCTTCCCGGCAAACGCCTGCTGCTCGGATTTCTTCCCGAGTTTGAGCTGGAGATTGATCTGTTCCTTCCAGTACTCGGTATCGAATCTCGGATCGGTGAGTTCGCTTTTTAGGGCAGCGATATCCTGATCTGTCAACTTGTCTGTGGAGAGTGAATACTCTACGATGTCTGACGGCTGCACTCCAAGAAATAGTGCCTTAGGAGCTGCAAGATACTCAGAGAGGTGCGCACTCTTGATCGATCCGTAAGCGACGCTCGCATAGATCCGGTAACTCCAGGGATCGCCGTCCGTGAAGACGACGACAGGGAGTGATAACTCCTCGCTCATCCGTTTTACCATGCGGCGAGTGCTGCGTGCTGGCTGACCCTTCAGGTGCACAAGAATCGCATCATACTCCTCATCAAACCCGTTCTCGATCAACCGGGCATACATACCGCCGGTCTCGATCGCAACAACGAGTTTCGCATCGTGATCCTTGAATCTGACGTTGTCCACGTTAAACGGTATCTGGTATCCGCTCTCGCCAACATCCTCCCGGCAGTGGATGAGACGCTCACCCCTTTTTGTCTCTTCGAGCAGGGATACGGGTCCGAAGATCGTTGCACCGTCCTCCTCAGGGCGGATATGGAAATCCTCCCGCTGGAGCGCAGTAATAATCTCGAGATCCTCGATCAGCCGGTCGCTCTCTGACTGCTGCTTAAACTTTGCGATATCCCAGTTCTCTGATATGTAATAGAGTTCTCGCAGCGTGGATCCGCGGTTGTGCCTCAAATGCTCGTTTACGAGCAGTTCTATCGAATACGCCATCTTCAGGAGATGATACGCGCCCTTTACGGTCTTTGCACTTCGCACGCTGGTTTGATCGCCATATACCCAGACCTCACTATCCTCGTTGTACTCGATGTTCTTCTTCGTTCTCGTGGATATCTTGATGTTCGGGATCGTTCCGTTCTCAAACTGGTCGTAGAGGTCCTCGATCATCTCGAGCAGTGTTTTCTCTGCGATGTGGTTCTCTCTCATGTTATCGCTTCTCGCCTGGCGGGTGGTTTTGGTGTTTCAGAGCTGAGTATCGCTATTAAATCATCTGTCTGGTATTTCATTTTATTTTGAAATCTTTAGCCGTTTTAAATCTTGATCGGTCCATTTAGCCTGTTTTTCTACCAAGTGTTTTCAATGTTTTTGGAGGAAAAGTATCGCTTGAACCATGAAATGAAACTGTGACTTTTCTTCCATCAGGATGATAATATCTTTGGTGACTCCCCTTTTGAGATCGGAGATAGAATCCATCACGAGAAAGAGCGTTGATAATTTCTCTGGCAGTTATATTTCGCAGCTTGCTGTAATCGATCGGCATCAGGCTGTTACCATTACTCTTGGTTCAGAGAAAATCTGAACTTCATTTTCCAAAGCTTCGGGTATGTGCCCCCCGTCTTCGATGAGTTCTTCTATTATCAGTTCAACCACTTCTCTTATATTTTTTAATGCTTCTTCTTTGGTATACCCCCATGTAGCGCCCCCAATATCCTCAAGGACTGGGCAGTAAGCATGCCACCGATCTTCATCCGGTTCGACTACCACTCTGAAAAGATAAGTTTTCGTCTCCGATTCGCCTTTAATCATATATATTGCTTACCTACATTTTCATATATAAGTTTCGATTCATGCAAAAAATCAGCCTCAGCACCAGAGTAACTTGACAGCCCTGTGAAACGTTTTCATGCCATCACCCCAAGATCCTCCGGATAATTCACATTCAGAAACGTACGCAGATCAGGATCGAACCTCCGAAGCGATTCTACCGGCACAAAAAGAACATCATCTAGTAACGATATCGCTCCGCGGATGGTATGCTCCTCCTCCCCCATAGCATCGCGACACGCCCCCACCATCGATCTGCCATACACCGCATGGAGCGGTTCAAGCACCCCATCCGGATGCTTTGGGATTGCAACATCGCTATTATTCGCCCCTGCGCATCCAAAGAGCGCATCGATGACATCCGGATTGACGTAAGGCAGATCACATGCGAGACAGATCGAATACTCTGATTTCGATGCGCTCAATCCCGCAAGAATTCCTGCAACAGGACCATATCCGAGGACATGATCGCATACAACCTCTGCACCGTCGGGAATCGCTGAAATTGCTGCAAGCGATTCGTGCTGTGCAGGGTCCCGTGCAGCGATGATGATCTCGTCCACGACCGATGAGATGCGACTAGCCATCCTCCGAACCATCGGCACCCCATCGATTGCCAGCAGTGCCTTATCCTTCCCGAAACGCCTGCTTCTGCCGCCGCAGAGGATGATTCCGGTTCTCATCTCACATCTGGTCCAGTTGTTTCATTATCGCGATTGCCTGCTTCTCGTATTTCGATGATAGCCGCTTGTAATCGGCATCTGAAACCGCGCCAGCGTCACGGTCCTCTTCCAGTTTATTGAGCACAGCAAGGATCGCTCTCTTCTTCCGTATCAGATCCTCTTCAGTCTGGGAGATCTCTGTTATGATCTCATCCATCTCATCCCAGTCGCCCCCTCTCGGCTCTTTATCGTTCTCATCGCCCCCGCTGCAAACAGTGCAGGACGCGCATGAGAGTTTATTTCCGCCCTCCTTCTCCCGCAGTTTGTTATTCCTGACATGGATTATCGGATAGCTCAGCGCAGCGATGATCAGCACCGCAATGATGCCATATACGATCCATTTATCCATACCGGATGGTTGTGGCTGTGACGTCTTCACGTGCAACTCCTTAAACGGCATGCCATCTGCCCACACATACAGAGCTCCGCCAGCCCTATCTTCTACAGGATCCTGTTTTATCGCCACTCCATTCTCATCTGTCAGTTCTATGTTGCTGTCTGTGCTGGCATTCAGCCTGAATGAGACGACCGGATAATGCATAACCGCTGGATCGAGATTCTTTACAAACTCTCCCGGTTCGGTGATCGGCACGGTGTAGGTTATGGAGTACATAGCCATCGATCCGGGTGCAATCGTTGTATTCCAGCAGAGAGTCTCCCCCTTGCGTTCATAATGGACCTGGATCGAGGAGGCATTCATGATTTGATGCCCCATCTTACTCACATGCATGACCTCCGCATTCTCAGGGATAGCGACGCAGAGATCATCTGTGTGATTCACGTCTCCGTTGTTTTTGAATACGACAGTTTCTCTGGCTATCGCGGGCTCACCACCAACATTGTAACTCAGATCAACCAGATACTCTCGTATAACCACATCCTGCATCGCATACTGTTCAAAGCCGACTGCCTGAGGCGCAAAGGAGAGCAATAGGATACATATCAATAGTATTTTCTTCATCATTGTGATTCCTCGTATTCTGTATTCTGGTAGGGTTACGGCGATCTATAAAAGTATGCCTGCCGCGGACGTTACCTGCACCCACAGCACAGGTGTGGATCGCTGATCACGAATCCCCCCTCATCACTGGTATCCGTAAAATCGATCACGATGTTCTGCATCGATGGCGCGATCTTCTCGTCGATGAGTGTCTTAATCCCGCCGAGATCGAGTACAATGTCACTGCCGTTTTGGGCACTGTCCAGTTCAAGACCATACCTTATGCCATGATCGCCCATTCCTGCCACGTATATTCGCAGACCGCAATCGGCATGTTCCGGGCTGGCTTCGGCTTTGAGAATGGTTTTCAGTTCATCTGCTGCGGACTTGGTGATCGTTACCACGTTTGCCACCTTTGGTTGCAAACGGGCCCGAAGGGATTCGAACCCTTGGCGAATGGGTTAAGAGCCCACCGCTCTGCCTGGCTGAGCTACGAGCCCGTCTGGACGTGATCTGTTGGGTCATACAGGATATAAACCTTTGTGCGGGGACTACCCCCCGCACTGGCGCGGGACCACTGTCATCAGTAGCGCTTTTTGTGCATGCAGCCGGTTCTCTGCCTGATCCATCACAACTGAATGCTTGCCATCCAGCACCTCGGCAGAGATCTCCTGCCCGCGATGCGCTGGCAGGCAGTGGAGCACGATACAATCGGATTTTGCACGACTCAAAAGATCGCTGTTGATCTGGAAACCGGAAAAATCCCGGAGGCGCTTCTCTTCGTCCTTCTCATCTCCCATCGATACCCAGACATCGGTGTAGAGGACATCAGCGCCGGATGCCGCCTCGGTCGGGTCGTTTGTAATCAAGACGCCGCTTCCGAGTTCGTTAGCACGAGCCACTACCCCGGCATCCGGCTCGTATCCGGCAGGGCACGCTACCGAGAGGTTCATGCCGGTTATTGCGCTTCCAAGTATCAGTGAGTTGCAGACGTTGTTCCCGTCCCCGATCCACGCGATGCGCAGATCCTTAAGATCGCCTTTGCGTTCCCGGATGGTCAGCAGATCTGCAAGCAACTGGCACGGATGCTCCATATCGGAGAGCGCATTGATCACAGGGATATCTGCACATCTTGCAAGTTCACGCACGGTTTCGTGGTTATAAACCCGCGCCATGATCGCATGGACGTACCTCGAGAGTACGCTTGCGGTATCGCAGATCGTCTCGCTCCGTCCGAGCTGGAGATCGGCGTGATTCAGGTAGAGCGCGTGTCCCCCGAGTTCGGTCATCGCAACCTCAAAGGAAACCCTCGTGCGCGTGGACGGCTTTTCAAAGATCATGGCAAGACTCATACCTTTGAGCACATCCATATACTGATCACGCCCCTCTTTCATCCGGGCAGCCAGATCGAGGATCTCATATATCTCCTCGTGCGTCAGGTCTGATACGGAGATGAGATGCGTCATGCGTGTCATGCAGTTGTGACCTCGCAGCCGTTCTCGGTGACGATCACGGTATGCTCTGCCTGCGACACGAGCGCACCGGTAACCTCCCGCAGGATAGGATACGGTTTGATGAGTCCTGCTTTTGTCAGTTGCCTGAATGTGAGATCGATCTTCTCTCCGGAAAACCATCTTCTCGCAAACGGGAGGGTTTTATACTCCATCATCTCCGCAAGCAGTTTCCTTGCTCTTGGAATGCGCGGAAGTTGGGGGTTTTCTGTCGTAATGTGGTAAATCTCCCATCTCGTTGCATCTCTTACTTTTCCCTCCCCCTCAGTCGCGAACGGCTCGATTGCAACCACCTGCCCCTCGTAAAGCACTGTTCCGGTGCGTGTATGCACGTTGGGGATACTTGGCGGAACATGTGCCAGGTATTGTGCGAGTCCGTGCCCTGTGAGGTTTGAGATCGGTCTGTATCCGAACTCACCAATCGTCTCCTCGATTGCCGCCCCGATCTCCCTTGTATCGATTCCGGCGTGGACCACGCCGATTGCGCTCTCAAGCGCCGCCCTCGACGCGTCAACGAGTTCGGGATGGCTTGAAAGATCGACGGTCATGGCAGCATCCGCGATATATCCATCGACGTGGACTCCGATGTCGAGTTTCACCATATCCTCGCCGAATACCGCTGTATCGTCTGCGCCGGGCGTATAGTGCGCAGCATCCTCGTTTAGCGAAAGGTTGCACGGGAATGCGGGCTGTCCGCCGAGATCGCGTATCAGATTCTCTGAAAAGACCGCGGTCTCAAGGATGCTCGCTCCGACTGTTATTCTCTTCGCGGTCTGCTCCTGCACCTCTGCAAGGATCTTTCCCGCCTGCCGATACTTCTCGATCTCTTCAGATGTGTAATATGTGTTCATGGTACCCCTAAAAAATAAGGCCGCCCCGCAACGACTGATGCGCCGGACGGCAAGCGTTCAAACTGGAATTTCAGTCCAGTTTGAGTATATCAAGTGCTCTGTTGATGTCTTCTGCCTTAACCGTCTTTCTGCCCGCGTGTTTCGTCTCGATAATCGCTTCCTTAGCGATTTTCATTCCGATCTTCTCGAGCTCGTCGGTCAAAGCACTGCGTGCCGATTCGCTGACCCTGATGTCGCCTTCGGATGCAGCCCGTATAAGTCGCTCAACTGGAGCCAATGGTAGTATTTTCTTTGCCATTTGTTCTTACCTCCTTTTGTGGTATGATTCCGTCCGCAATCGAACGGTATGTGTTCGGTTTCATGCACCGACACCAAGCATAGAATTATGCACAGAATAGAACCCTATCCCATGACCATATCCATACTTGGTATTGCTATGAACTTACTTTCTGAAATAAGTCCTATATATACTTTTTGATCCTGATCTGCGCAACATTGAAAAATATATTTGAGAAATTCAATTTATGATCTCCCGACATGATGAATCATGCCGTAAAGAAATTCATTGAAAAGATTCATAGAAACGATCATAAGATATTGGAACGAAGGGGAATTGAACATGATAACCATAACAGGGCTAAAACTTGCGAACCCAACGATCCTCGCCGCTGGAATCCTCGGCAGTACCGGCGCATCGCTCCTGCGAGTTGCAGGCAGCGGCACAGGTGCAGTCGTCACAAAATCGATCGGATGCGCGCCCAATTCCGGGCATCCAAACCCGAGCATGGTACAAATCGAATGTGGTTTCCTTAACGCGCTCGGTCTGCCGAATCCAGGGTACCAACAATATCGCGAAGAGATGGTGACGGCAAAGAAAGGTAGAGTTCCTGTAATTGCGAGCATCTTTGGCGGAAACGCATCCGAATTCGTCGAGGTTGCGCTTGGACTCTGCGATCTTGTGGACGGGATCGAACTGAACCTCAGCTGCCCACACGCAGACAGATACGGCGCATCCATCGGCATCGACCCGTCTCTGGTACAGGGGATCACATCTGCGGTCAAGGACGCGGTTAACATCCCGGTCTGGGCGAAACTGACACCGAATGTAACAGATATTACTGAGATCGGACTTGCCGCACAGGACGGAGGTGCGGATGCCGTTGTTGCCATCAATACCGTGCGAGCAATGGCTATCGACATAGAATCGGGATTTCCGATCCTTGGCAACCGGTTCGGTGGACTTTCAGGGACTGCAATCAAGCCGATTGCCGTGAAATGTGTCTACGACCTGTATGCTGCGCTTGACATACCAATAATCGGGGTCGGCGGGATCTCTACGTGGCAGGATGCGGTCGAGATGATGATGGCTGGAGCAAGCGCTGTGCAGGTCGGGTCTGCGGTGTGCGGAGGAATCTCGGTCTTTGCAGAGATTGCGGACGGAATCGAGGGTTACTGCCGGATGCACGGGCACGAGGTCCCGGATATCTGCGGGATCGCACATGAGCGGTAGTATCGATAGATGCAAGGATTTGGAATAACGGGACGCCGTCGATACAGTCTTTCCAGACATTAGAAAAATTTGTGATACCCAAATTCGTACGATTCGTCAAACGTATGCCTTCAAGTTTGATACAAGCGTCCGAGCCAAGTTGGCAGCCCTATTACGTACACAGTATTAATAGAGTTGATCGCAAGACAAACGAACAACGTGAAATAACAAGAGGCGAAGAAGAGATGAAAGTATGTATTCCAACAGAAGGAGAAGGCGGAATCGACGATCTTGTCGGTCAGCACTTTGGCAGGGTTCCGACATACACGATCGTCGATCTCGACACGAATGAGGTTGAGGTGACCCAGAATACCAGCGAGCACATGGGCGGCGTCGGGCTGCCCCCGGAGTTCATATCAAAGACCGGTACTCATGTCATGCTCTGTGGGGGGCTTGGACCTAAGGCTGTTACGATGTTCGAGCAGTTCGGAATCGACGTCTTTGTGGGTGCATCAGGTACGGTGCGCGATGCAATCGAGGCATGGCAGCAGGGGCAGCTTATGGAAGCGACCGACGAGAACGCTTGCCAGGAGCACCGGCACTGATCTTTATGGCTCACTTGCCGGGTACACAAAGATCATATCCGGCATCGCCATACCCCAAAACCGCTAAAGATACTCCTGATGTATTCTGGAAGGGTCAAGGTCTGCGAAGATATCTGGATATAGCCACTGCGCCATATATGCGGCATCGGTGATGCAAAACCCGAACAAATCAGGATTTTTAAGATCTTGGAGCTGAACACACATAGATTCTCCTGAAGTGGGAAAATTATGTTTAGATGGCAACGATCGAATCCATTCTCGCAGTCCCTTTTAGTGTCCAGTAGCCGCATGTGCTGCAAATCTGTATATGCTCGCATCCGTACAGACGTTTTCCGCACTTCGGGCATATGGTCAGTTGTTGTACGTTTTCCATGAGATTCACCGATTCGACTTTCGCATCACTTTTGAGATACTGATGCCATTTGTCCTGGTTTGCAGCATACCGCCACTGGGGATGTATAGGGGAAAATGCCCCACTCCCGGTCCACCCCCGTACCACACTCCCGCATCAAACTATTCAGGAGGCGATATATGTCGCTACATAGATGCGGGTTTTTTGAGTCTACCGCAAGCGTATGCCTGCATCCGGTAAGTTGGATGTTAGGTATACAAATAGTTGTCCCTACAAATATTAGGTTTTGAATGAAAATCCAAACTTACTGAGATTCATCGTGCAGGAGTCTCCCGCCACATCACCACTGCCGATTGCATCTCCCTAAAGAGACTTTTCGAAGAGATGTATTGTTCAATCATCTCCTTCCTGCAATGATCAACCTCCGCGTATTTGCCAATAAAACTCGCTATGTACCTGCAATATATGAGGGAACGGAGGGGGTTGTTCATCCGTTCCACGAGGTGCTTCATGGCACCTTCTCACAGTTTTTCACTCTTCGTCTTCAACTTCTTCACTTGCCGCTTTGGCTTTCTTGCATCTGCAATGTGCGCAGTTTCCGTCGCATTCACAACCCATGGTACTCTACCTCCTTTTATGTTTTAGAATACTGTGGTGTTAGGTATGGAAATAAGTTGCCCTAAAAAAGTTAGGTTTAGCGCAAAAACCCGAAACATCATTCACACCTTCGTTCTCCGCCTCCATAACACCGTGGCAGCCGCAACAAGAAGAAAGAGCAGTCCGATGACGATCGCGACCTTCCATGAGGCATTATCCTCCACAACAAACGAGACCGGGACCCTGACGCCTACGCCAAGACCGAGCCCACCTGCGCCGCCTCCGGACGGACGAGCCGTGATCAGGATACTTCCCTCGTGCTTGCCGACTTCTGCATGATCTACCGATACCACAACAGCCCGGTTCCCCTTTGCAGCAAGATCGAACTCATGCGGGTCCACGGTAAGATTAACTCCTTCCACCGTGAGCATAACACGCTCTGCCGCGTCACCGGTGTTGATTATGTATAGCTCTCGTATCGCCCCATCTTTCGGGCTCACCACGCCAAACTCGATTCGGTCAGGTGATGCGCCAACACCAATCCCGGATGCTTGCGGGATCAGCAGGAAAAGAAGGAGAAGGGGGATTATCCCCCTACGACTCACTCTCTGCAACGAAGAAAATCGTTCCACCATACTTTCCTCCTGCCCAGTCAGGCACCACAAGGTTTGCCACGACATCGTACTCGTACCGGAAGTCTGACGTGTCTGACGGCACCACGCTTGAGAAACCACCGATATTCAGGCTGTTTAACCAGAGCGACTCGTTGTAGAATCCGCTATCGTCCTCCAGCATCATTGCAGAGACCTTTGCAGATTTCGCTCCGGTGTTCACGACTGTTATGACCTGATTTGCAGAAGTCATCCCTGCTCCGACCTTCCCGAAATCGACAGTTGTCGTCGGAACCGTCATCGAGATAGCGGGGATAATCTCAGCGGTGAGCGTTGTTGAACTCCTTCCTCTGTTATACTCGACCTCAAAGACCTCATCCGCTGGCAGATATAGAATCTTCTCCTTAAGCTCCCCCTTCGCAAGTTTGAATGCTGACTTCTCATCAGGCGTCGCAACCTTTGCCTTGCACCTCTTTCTCAGCTCAAAGAAGCCGTCAGGAAACATGCTCGCCTTCACGCTGACCACAACCGTATAGCCGGTCGATTTCTCAATGAACCTGTAGTTGTAGTTCTCCGCAGTCAGATTCACGATATCAGTTCCCCCCGGCAGCTCGACTGTGACGTCATCGCTTGAGTTTAAGATGTACTCAAACGTCTCGGTGTGCCCGTCAGACGGGTGTGCGCTGACAATCTCCAGATCGCCGCGTGCAGGAACCCCGTCCCACGCCAAGAATGCTGTCTGGCTTGCCTTAAACGCTGCTGCAACACATGGGCAGACGTGACCGTGTGCGGTGCCTACATCATCCAGCGAGATGTCTCGAAGCTCTCCTGTTTCGTCATCGAGCCGGAGCGTAAGATCTGTGAACTCTTCTGAAGCGACGATCTCGATCCATTCAGCCACATTCAGATGCGGCGTAAGCGCACTGCCATCGTAGGCGTAAGTCAGGTTCTCAAGCAAACCCGGAATCTTCGTGCCTGTGAAGTATCCCTCGCTTACCATCAGCGGGACGACGACCGGGTCCGCGGCGTCTGAAACGATCGGCCTTAACATGAATTCAGGGTGAAGCGTCTCGTTGTGGTGGATAAACGCGGCTTCTGTGCCGCCAAGTCCGATCGAGGAATCTCTCCAGTACAGAAGCTTCAGCCGCGCCTGATTGGCAAGTGATGAGGTGCTGTTCACCCATCCGGCGAAGTTATCTGCCTCATAGGTCCCGTGCGCAACAAGAACGAGCGTCTCACCTTCCGTATCCGCGCAGAGGTTAGCCGTGCGATCCGCAACGATCCCTGCCACAAGCCAGTGGTCATCCATCGCAGTGGTGAGGATGATCTCTGCGTCGGTCTCGACCGGCACAAGTTCCTCTTCCTCTTCCTCTTCCTCTTCCAGTCCTCCCAGCGCTCGCATATCCCCGTTAGCGCCATCCCCCTGCGGTACACGAGATATTGCGTAGCTACCGCCTGTAGAAACGATAGACCGCTCCATATCCACGCCCCCGACAACGACATGCTCAGTTGTCAGCGGAAGCGTCTCCCGAAGCCCAAGCACATACTCGGTCTCCTGGATATGGCTGCTGTGTGATGAGATAAAGAGCGGTACAGCGATGATCTTTGTGACACCGGCGTCATCGAGTCTCTCGACAGCGAGATTGATCGTCTCATTTGGTACAAACTCGAGGAACCCGAGTTCGACCGGACACGGCAGATCCACCTCATCAGTCGCATTCCGAACAGGGCTGCACCAGCTCTCGCTCGGGCTTCCATGTGCTATGACAAGGACTCCGATCTCTCCATCAGCCCCGCCATCTTCGTAAGCTCCGGCAACAACAGGTGCGATCGATGATAGCAGGATCGTTATCAGCACGAGTGTTGACAGAGTTCTTCTAATTGCCTTAAATCTTGTATCTTCCATATTATACCTCCTTTTAGGTACACCTATGTGGGCAGTTAGGTTTGCAAATAATTAACCCTAATAAAGTTAGGTTTTTGAGAAATACCTACCATGCACAGACGGGGAAGAGAATTACTTCCAGCCAGCCAGAAAAAAAAGTGACACTGTCTGAAAATCAAGTGATTTTATCACTGCGGTCTGCGAAGCAGCACCGAAGGCCGAACGCGGAGGGCGCAAGAGTTTCGAGACCATTTTCAACCCTCTGCGTACTCTACGGCAGAATCTAAGGGAATTGCGATTTCGCTGGAAGCATCCATGACCCTCCAGATCACCCCTGAGCATGAAAATGTGCCACCCATATTCGGAGCAAAAATCGACAGTGCCAAAAAAGGCATTGTCTAAAAATCTGAGTGTTTTTATCACCGCGGAGAACGAGAGAGGGCGCAGAGTTTTAAGACCATACGATCATCTACGTTCTCCGCGTGCTCTGCGGTAAAATTTATAGATATAGCGATTTCACTGGATTTTCTGATTGTGTCCGGTTCTGGTACTGGCACTATTTTTCTGATTGTGTCCGGTTCTGGTACTGGCACTATCTATGTGATACCCACCCCTGCCTGCAAAATCATGAGTGCGTCGACCGAGGTGAGTTTACCGTCTCCATTCATATCACCCAGCATTCGTCCGATGCCCTGCTGATTTACCCAGTGCCCGGCAGGAGTATCTGGCTCTTCGTCCCATGCATCAGGCACGCCATCGTTATCAGAGTCTGTGGCTGAGATGAAATAATTGACCTCGAATACATCCTCTGCCGGCAGATAGAGGATATTCTCCATAAGCTCGCCCTTCATCAGTTTGAATGCTGACATCTCATCAGGCGTTGCAACCTTTGTCTTGCACTTCTTTCTCAGCTCAAAGAAGCCGTCAGGGAAGAGACTTTCCTTCACGCTGACCACAACCATATCACCACTTGATCTCTCGATGAACCTGTAGTTGTAGTTCTCTATTGTGAGATTTATGATATCGGTCCCTTCCGGAAGCTTGACTGTGACGTCATCGCTTGAGTTTAATATGTACTCGAACGTCTTGATGTGCCCGTTGGATGGGTGTGCACTGATAATCTCCAGATCACCGCGTGCAGGAAACCCGTCCCACACCAAAAACGCGGTCTGGCTTGCCTTAAACGCTGCTGCACTGCACGGGCCGATAGGACCGTGTGCCGCACCCACATCGCCCAGCGAGATGTTCAGAAGATCATTACCATCATATATTTGGAGCGTAATATCTGTAAATTCTTCCGAAGCGACGATCTCAATCCATTCTGCCACATTCGGGTGCGGCGTAAGCGCACTGCCATCGTAGGCGTAAGTCCCGCCATCTTCGTAAGCTCCGGCAACAACAGGTGCGATCGATGATAGCAGGATCGTTATCAGCACGAATGTTGACAGAGTTCTTCTAATTGCCTTAAATCTTGTATCTTCCATATTAAACCTCCTTTTGGGTGCATCTATGTGGGCAGTTAGGTTTACAAATAATTAACCCTAATAAAGTTAGGTTTTTGAGAAATACCTACAACGCACAGACCGGGAAGAGAATTACTTCCACTCAGTCAGAGAAAAAAAAGAAATCGATCGCACAGCCACTCGCGGCCGTTTAACCGTTTGTACGGCAAATAAGGAGATAATGCATCAAGGAATCCCGATCATCCGGTGCAGTTGCGGAATCATGCGGACATCGGAGAGGTGCATGCCTGCAAAGTCCATCAGGTCGAGCAACTGGCAGAGATCAACATTCGCAGGAGTGACTGGCTGCATGACCAGCGGAATCGAATCATCGATCGATTTAATCCCAAAAACCGCGCCACTGATGCTTTTTTCTGTTGTTTCCGGAAGAACAATAATTTTGACAAAAGTTTCGACACCCGATGTATGGAATATCTCGATCGACTGCAATTCAGCATCTAAAAGACAGTCATAATCCCCGGTTGCCCTGTGTTCCGGGAGTTTGATATCACATGCAGCGATATCGATGTGATCTGCTATGCTTCTGGCAGAATCCGGAAGACCGGCGTTCGTCTCCAGATATATCGGTCGTGAAACTCCCTTCGCAAGTTCTTCTATGAAATTGCAGTGCAAGAGCGGCTCTCCCCCGGTCAGACTGATGCTTCTGGTAGCGGGGGTCCACAGATCGTCGATGGCATCGATCACAGCATCCACACCGAGCGGATTGTCGACATACCTGTCGGGAACCTTGCACCTCTTTGCCGGAACCCTTGCCGCGCTGGTATCGCAGTATTCGCAGTGTAACTGGCAGCCGCAGAACCTGACAAAGACCTGTCTTAAGCCGACGCTGGTCCCCTCGCCCTGAACCGAGTTGAATATCTCGTAGATGTTTGCGTTCATCTTTAGAATAGTTTTAAGTGTGTTCCGATCCCTTTCCGGACAGCCTGCTGATAGACATGGTTTGCTGTCGAGACGTCCTGTATTGCAAGCCCTGTCGAGTCAAAGACCGTGATCTCGCCATCATCGGTTCTTCCCGGCTTTATCCCTGCGACGATCTCCCCAAGCGTGCCGTAGATGTCCCCCTCAGATATGATGCCCAGTTTTAGCGGGACATTCACCTCGCCAGAGTGGAATGCCTGCGTGGGATCATCGATCACGATTTTGGATCGCTTGAGAATCTCCGGGTCGAGTTCCTCCTTGCCTGCTGCATCTGCACCGATGGCATTGATATGCGTGCCGTCCAGTATCCAGTCGTCCGCTACGATCGGCTCCCTGACTGGTGTCGTCGTGACCAGTATATCGCAGTCGCAGACCTGCCGGATGCCATCCATCACCGTGATCTCGCAGCCGAGATCCTTCATGTCGTCCCTGAACCTTTCGCAGGACGCATCCGAGTGGCCGGTGATCTTGACTGCCTCGATGCTCCTGACCTCGCAGATCGCACGCAACTGGGTTCGCGCCTGCCGCCCGACACCGACCATGCCGACCACCGCGGCGTCAGTTCGTGCAAGGCGGTCCGCAGCCACACCCCCTGCAGCACCGGTTCGCATCTCTGTCAGGTACGTGCCGCCCATCACGGCAAGCGGTGCCCCGGTCTCTGTCGAGTTTAACACT
>CBDAFH010000218.1:0-5722 GCA_965195165.1 uncultured ANME-2 cluster archaeon
GAAGAGAGATCGAGAGAAGAACCGAAATTCACAAGCACCCCCTGATGCCCCAGAATCTTCATCCGGATATGCGGCTATAGACATTCTCACTTACGTAGCACCAGGATATATCGCGTCAAACTCCGGTGAACACGATTTTTATAGAGGTCGGTCACGGCAAATCCGATCTCATCAGCCCACGGCAGTTCAAAGTCAGAGACCACCACTGCCCGCCCATCCGCTTTCATCACGCGATATATCTCCAGAAGCGCATTCTTGTAGAGCGATTCGATAGATTCTGCCCTGACAACGGCAGATCGCCCATAAGGCGGGTCAGTGACCACTGCATCGATCGACCCGTCCTTAAGCGGCAGATTGCAGGCATCCCCGGAAGCCAACCGGTATTCAAATCCGTGAGATCTGAGATTCAGGTCCGCTCCGCGTACCATCGATTCCTGCACATCGATTCCGAGCACCCGGGCGTGGATCATGCCTGCTTCGAGCAGGATGCCACCGGTTCCGCAGAATGGATCGAGGACAAGATCATCCGTGCGGATTTCGCAGAGATTTACGATTGCACGAGCTATATCCGGCGAGATCGCTCCCGGATAAAAGAACGGCTTCTTATGCGGCAATCGATCCCAAAACTTCCCCCGGTCTATCGATGCAAGGACTTCCCCGAAGACGCATGAATCTTTTGTGACGATTACACGGAACCTGTGATCTGGATTGGATAAATCTACCTTTGCACCACTATTCCTTTCAAAAATAACCGCGCCTATGAGCCGTTCCATGCGGGTGGACCGTATAAAGGAGCCTTTTATCTGCTTTACCCTGACGCTGAATGTTTCTCCTCCGGGCACGGTTATCTCTGCGGCTTGAACCGATTCGAGGATGCTTGACTCCAGTGGATCGCACTTAAGGATGACTGAGACGATACGATGCGTCATCGCAAGTCTCGTGGACAATATCTTTGATATCTCACAGGGATCGCCCCTGATATTTAAGAGCAGGCACTGTTCCAGGCTCTTTACGAGATTATACTCGATATCGAGCGCACGCATACATGCGAGCACCTCGTTTTCTGGCAGGGTCTCATGCTCACCAGAGAGTTCGAACGCCAGTAACGGCTTTGCCGTCGACGCTTGCGTTAACGCCCCTGACATCGACGCTTGTACCATTGTCCTCATGGTTCTGGATTTTAGGTCTTGCCGCCTGCACGCGGCGGAGCACGTCGTTTGTGCTCGTTTGTGCGGATCAGGTCGGTTATGCGAGAGACGTTATCCTCTGGCACCCCGCGTGCCACGACCTCGTCTGCACTCAGTTTCTCATCGACAAGCATCCTTAGTATCCGGTCGATCTCCTGATACCGCATCCCGAGTTCCCCTTCATCGGTCTGCCCTGCCCAGAGTCTTGCAGACGGTGGTTTTTCGATGACCCGTTCCGGAACACCGATGTATCTGGCAAGTTCGAACACCTCGGTCTTGTATAGATCGCCGAGCGGCTCTATGTCTACGCCTGAATCGCCGTATTTCGTGGTGTATCCTAAAAGAAGCTCTGTCTGGTTTCCAGTTCCGATTACAATCCGATTCAGTAGATTTGCATAATAATAGAGCACGCACATCCGGGTTCGTGCAATCAGGTTCCCGTTCGAAACGACTGAACCCAGATCGTAGTCGGGAATTAAACCCGAAAACGACTGCAAAATGCCGCTGATCTCGATCACCCTGTGCTCGATCCCGATCCGATCCGCGATATCGATTGCATCCGCTGTGTCCTGTTCTGGTGTGAGATTTTGCACAGGAAGCAGGATGCCAAGCACATTCTCACGCCCGATCGCGCAAGCGCTGAGGTATGCCGCAACCGTTGAATCGATGCCGCCGCTAAGCCCGATGACTGCACCGCTTGCACCGGATTCTTTCAGCTGGACGCGGATGAAAGAGGTGATCGCATTCTTGATGTGGTCCGGGTTCATGAGTGTGTGTGGATGTGTGGATTTGGGTTATGGTAAGATTAACCACAGAGGACGCGGTCTGCGAAGCACAGCCGTTGGCTGGCACAGAGAGTTGTTGTTTTATCTTGCATCCTCTGTGCTCTCTGTGGTTTTTCTAAAACCTGATTTCAGAAACAAAAAGTCTCTGTCAGGGGTGCCGCATTATTGGACGTGTGTATAGATCTCGCCTGAGATCTCTTGGATGCTGCCACTTCCATCGATCGTCGTAAGTAGCCCCAGATTCTCATAATACTCGATAAGCGGCTTGGTCTCTCTTTTATACACTAAAAGGCGGTTCCGAACAGATTCCTCTGTATCATCATCGCGCTGGTATAGCGCCCCGCCGCACAGGTCGCACACCCCTTCCTTCTTTGGCGGATTAAACGTCAACTGGTATGTGGCCCCGCATTCACATACACGGCGTGCTGATAGGCGTGTGATCAACCGGTCGTCAGGCACATCGATGTTGATCACGAGATCGATCCGCAGGTCAAGTCCCGAAAGGATGCGGTTTAGCGCATCTGCCTGCGGGATCGTTCTCGGATAGCCATCGAGGATGCAGCCTGATGCGCAGTCCTGATGCGCGAGCCGATCCTCAACGATCGCGATCAGTATCGAGTCAGGGACGAGTTCGCCCCTATTCATGTATTCAGAAGCACGGTCTCCGAGTTCTGTGCCTTTTGCTGCCCGCAGGATATCGCCTGTGGAGATATGAGGGACTTTGATCCGCTCGGCAAGCAACTTCGCTTGCGTGCCTTTTCCAGACCCGGGCGGTCCAAGGAGTATGATGTTTGTCATGCGCCGCCGAAGAACTGCCGCATCATCGGATGCATCTCCATCATCTGCTCGGATGCGAGATCCTCGTACAATCGGTAGACGATGCTCACTGTGAGCAGAAGTCCGGTACCGCCTGCACCGCCGACCGTCCCCAGCATCGATGCTACGAGCGTGAGCGCGCCGATCAATGCGCCGCCGATGATCGTTACCTTTGGCACGTACCGTTCCATGACCCGCTCGATGCTCTGCGGACTCCGTCTGAACCCGGGAATCTGCATTCCGGACTGGAACACATTCTGCGCCACGTTCTTTGAGCCCATTCCAGTAGTCTCGATCCAGAAGAGAGCAAAGATGATGCCGCCGACGATCAGCATCGTGGCATCACAGAAGACATGGAGTACGATCTGCCACATTTCCGGTGACGCCATTGCAAGTTCCGGTGACGAATACTTCATAGCGACAAGCGACGGGATCCAGTCATGCGGGCTATTGATCGGTGCGAGGTAGTACATGATCCCGCCAACCGGCGTGGTTCCGCTGAAGTTCCCGAGTATCGTGATCCCTTTATTGGAGAGCATCATACCGATCATCTGAATGTTTGCCTGAAGCGCCCGCACAAGGATCATCGGGAGCACGCTTGCATATATAAGTTTTATCGGAAATCTCCCTCTTGCGCCACGAACCGCGCTATGCGCAAGCGGAATCTCTATCCGGGTACTCTCCACAAAGACGACGAAGAGGAAGATGATGATGGTTGTGACCAGCGCAAGGAGTCCTGTGTCGATCAGGATATCGATGAAGCCTGAAGGCAGTCCTTCCTGCACATAATACACCCATCGTGGAAGCATCCCGATCGGAATAATTTCACCTTTCGCTGGTATCCAGCTGAACAGCCCTGTTATGATCTGCTGGGAGACGCCAGCAACGATGAAGAGCCCCACACCTGACCCAATGCCCCACTTGGAGACGATCTCGTCCATAAACAGAATCAGGACACCGCCGGCACATATCTGGATTAAGAGAAGGAGTACGATTGTAGACGGGTCAACGCCAAGTTCAGCTGCAACGATGGTCGATGGTTTGATGTACCCGCCGAGCACCTGTGGGAGTGCCGTGAATAGGATCATCGCGAAGACGAGCAGCTTCTGTGCGCCCTGGAATAATGACTGATCATGCGGATCAGACATGTCGAGATTTATGACCTTTGCACCAACAAGCAGCTGCAGGATGATCGAACCCGTAACGATCGGACCGATCCCGAGAAGCATCAGTGTTCCGCCCTGCCCTGCAAAGAACGCACGGTACATGTGGAACATATCAACCGATTCAGGCGACATGCCAAAGAGCGGGACGTTTGAGAGAGCGAAATATAAGGCGAGAATACCAGCGGTCCATGCAAGCTTCTTCTTGAGATGCACGTGCCCCTCAGGGCTTGTGACCGCGGGCAATCTGGCAAGGATCGGTTCGAGAGCTTCTCTGAAACTCATTGCAACACCACTAACCACCCAATTAAGTATGAATCACTGTTCCGCCTGCGTTCTCGATCTTTGTGATCGCTTTTTTAGAAAACGTTGATGCGGATACTGCCAGTGCCCGGTTCACCCTGCCGGTGCCAAGAACCTTGTCGATACCGAGTATATTAACATCGATATGCACCGCGCCATCCTTCTCTTCGGCAAACCCTGCGCGCAGCAGTTCGGGTATCCTTGAATCGAGTTCGCACACGTTGATGGTGTTCGTGCCGACAATAATTTTTTGAGGGCGTGTAAACCCATGCTTACCATACGTATATCCGCGCAGCAGTGCTCGCGTTGCGTGGTGTTTGCACGCACCACACTTACCGCGTCCGCCCCGGTTTCCTGCACCTCGCCGGTTCTTGTGAGTACCTCCGCCACAGGTGCGGGATCCTCGAAATTTCTGTGTATTCATCCTTGCTTAATCTCCGTGTTTATCAAATTCTGTGCGCAACGTAATAAATTTATGTAGATGTTGATATTAAACCTGTTCATGGGATTCCGTATCCATCACTTCCCTACGGGAGTGCCGGTAATCTCTGTTTTCAGAATTTCAACCCTGCGCATCGGATATATGGTTTTTATACTGCGGTAAACCTTTGCGGAAAGCTTTCCGTTCACAACCTCTTCGATTAACTTCTCGAAATCAAGTTTCCTTGCGCGATCGTGGATAAGTTCTTCCACACTCTTGCGTACCGCCTCGATCTGGCTTGTTTTTGCACGGTGCGTCGTGAAACAGGTTGGTTTTATCCGCATCCGGTACCCATCCTTCGTATATACTTCCAGATTTGCATCGATGCGTGACGTCTGGCGCTTGATCAGCGATCCGATGTAATCGTTCGTCATCTGATGCCCGGTGAATGATGTGCCTGCCGCATCCCCACTCACATCAGTGATCTTGAAATGTAGTTTGGTGTTCTGTTTCGAGAAATCCTTGACCATATCTCCGACCGTGACACTAAACGTCCGCCCGATCAGCTTCTCTGGGGCATCTGCAAACGTCTCGCCTATGACAGACCTGCCAAACATCTCAGGAGCTACGATCTGGTACCATTTCTTTGTCTTCCAGCGATCGGTTTTTCTTACCGTTTTTCTTGCCAATGTTTTTCCTCCGGATGATTGTTATGTTGCTACTTCAGGATTATAAAGATTATGTACTATGAAACCAATCCGGTCTTATGCTGATGGAATTGCTGATCCTCATATCATCCGCCGTTTTCCTGGCGTATTCGAGCGACTGGTTCACTGGCGGCGCATCAAGACTTGCAAAGGCGGTCGGGGTCTCAGAGTTCCTGATCGGGATGACTGTGTTGGCGATCGGAACCTCGCTTCCTGAGATCGTCGTATCCGTGTACGCAGCATTCACAGGTAATCCCGAGCTTGCTGCCGGAAACGTAGTCGGAAGCAACATCACCAACGTCGCTCTGGTGCTTGGCGCGGCATGTATAGTCAGCCCCAT
>CBDAFH010000219.1:0-8214 GCA_965195165.1 uncultured ANME-2 cluster archaeon
TCTTCGGCGACGCATCGATAAACACGGCGCCAATAGCAGACGCTGGCGATGACCAGGCCGATGGTCTGTGCGAGAATACGACGTGGGCAGAGGTGTGGGTACAGTTTAATGGCAGCGACTCTTATGATCCGGACAACCCCACTGGCGGCATCTACCGGGGAATTGTGAGCTGGCAATGGGACTTTGGCGACGAGAACGAGAGCGATGTGCTGGATACGCCGTATGTATGGCACAACTACAGTGTTGACGGCAACTACACCGTGACACTGACCGTAACTGACGTTGACGGCGCAACCGACACCGACACGTGCGAAGTCACGATCCGCCCGCCAGCAAATCTCACCGCAGACGCAGGACCTGACCAGTGGGTTGGACTCGGAACGGAAGTCCAGTTAAACGGCTCCGGATCAACCGGATGCATCAAGGAATGGCAATGGGAGTTCGGAGACGGAACCAATGAAACAGTGAACGCGTCGACGACCACTTACACGTACGCAACGGCTGGCAACTACACAGTGAACCTGACAGTAGTCGAAGACTACACCGGCAAGACCGCCAATGACAGCGCAATCATCCATGTGGTGGAGAACGGCTTCATGATCGTGCACCCGGGAGATGGTGACTGGGTGACTGACACCGTGCCAATCGAGGCGCATGTCATCGGCATGGAAGGGTCCGACCACACAGCCTTCAGCATCCGTTCTGTATCGAGCGAAGCGAACTATTCCCAGGACGCAACAAACTATTCAGGCGAGGCAGTCGAACCCAACACAACCAGCTACACCTACGACTGGGACACCAACCTCGAATGCGGGAATTACACGATCAAGGCAACCGCGTACAATGAGGACAACGCCAAGATGGGCATAGACCAGATCACGGTATGCGTATGCAACATTCCGAACCTGATGGGCTTCTGGCGCTTCGATGACGGCACCGGTAGCATAACAGCCAACGACTCGTCGTGCAACAAGAACCACGGCATCATATATGGCGATCCAACCGGGATAATAATTGATGACGGCTTGCACGCGCTCCAGTTCAATGGCAGCGAGTATATTGAGGTTGCCAACAGCGCCAGTCTCTCGATGACCAATAAGACCACGATCGGCGTCTGGGCAAACTCGTCGGATGCTAGCGAGCAGTACATTCTCGCGAAGGGGGATATGGTGTTTGAATTTGCAGACGAGGTTGTCAGGCAGGATGAAACCAATAGCACTGATCTTGGTTTTGGTGACGATTTCAAGCGAGCTCAGACTTTCAAGATAGCTCGTGATGCAACACTCAACAACGTGAGTGTTTACATCAGAAATAATACTATAGTAACTTGGGATTATATCAACGCAACAATCCATGAAAACGGAATCGGTGGTGAACCTGGTGATGTGCTTGCTTATTCTACTATCCCGGCTAGTGCAGTCAATTCCAGCTATGCATGGGTCAGTGCGGATTTTGACTGCCAGCTCACAGGAGGGGAGACATATTGGTTGGTGTTAGAAAGTCCGGGTTCTCCAGATAATTACACATATCAGTGGAACTCAAGTTTTGCTGGTGATTTTTCCGGTTATTATCCAAAAGGAGACGCTTGGCACTACAATGTCAGTTCATGGACCACGGATAAACTGTGGGGGATAGACATGACCTTTGAATTGAACATAACAACATCCACATACACCGACCGTATATCGATGCCGGATCCGGATAATTTCAAGTTCATCACATATTATGGCTGGCTCAATTGTACGGATATGAACTGGTCAGAATCCGGACTGAAAATGGTTCTGCTCGCGGATGACAACCCGGGCGAGATCCAGAAGGTGCGTAGTGCGGGCGTTGATGTCTATTTCTACATAGAACTGGGCATCGGCTATTGCACTGCCCCTGATAAGGATGTATGGGAGCAGAATGTAAAAGACGTTATAGACAACCACCACTATGTTGACGGTTTCGTCCTGGATGATCTCGACCCCGGCTTCTGGAATGGTTCTTCCGCGTACTGGAATAATTCGTCGATGTGCAGCGGCTGCAGCACGACGAATTTCAACGAGCGTCTGACCCGAATAAACGCTCATGTGCACAACAATACAACTCTAAATCAAAAGACGGTTGCCAATGGTGTGAGATACTATGCGGACCACAATGGAAGCGACTATTACATGTGGGAGAGTTTCATGGGTGGTAATGACAGCACTTACTACTATGGCGATTTATTCAACGGAACATCCCGGAAGGGAACTCTATGGTTGAACGACTCAACTGTGTGGATCAACGGCATCAAGAAATACGAATATCTGAATGAAAGCGGTGTTTTGAATAAGACACTGGCACACTGTTACGGACCACCTGGCGATGACAATAGGAGCATCTACGGTTACATCGCCTCCCGTGTTATGGGGTTGAAAGGATTCAGTTACGCGGACATCGGTAATTTTGATACCGAACCACTGAGGATTGCCGAGGGGTTGAAATGGGATCTCGGCACCCGGATGAACTATGACATAGATGCAGACGCAGGTACCCTGAGCGGTCGGTTCACGAACGGGGCAGTGGTGGACTGGGTGAACCAGACAGTCGCTGCAAACGATGCAATCTACACCATAGACCTGATCTCCGACCCGCTGACCGCCCACTGGCTGAACAGTTCGTCCCGGGTAACAGGACTGGACTTCTGCTTGATACGGGGGCAGGTGGACTTCATGCATGGCGTTCTCAGGTCTTCAACCGATATAACAGGGCAGGACTTATGGAATAACAATGCCACTGCCGCTGCCATTCTGGACGCAGAGGGCGGGACTGCTACGTTGTGGGTCAATGGCGCTATTGCCGCAGAGCGCACGTTCCCGATGGGTCTGCCGTTTGACTTTACTGGCAGCAATCTGACTATCGGCGCTAACAACAATACCGGCGCTTATGGTTTCAATGGCTCTATTGAGGAGGTTTTGATATATGATAGTTAAGCGGCGGTAAGATCTGGTATTGTGCTTCGCATGAGCGCGTCTAGGAACGCGGCTTCATGCGAAGCGCCAACATATAAATATGATCAGTAACCATTATTACATGGGGGAAAGTGACCTTGTACACATACACGTCAACCATACGCAAGCTCGGCATGTACTTTGCGGAACGGCGCAGTTCATACGCAGATCTCACCACTGCGCTTCGGAAGGCACAGATACCGCTACCCGTTGACAAATACCTTGCCAGATCGGCATTCATATCAGCGCTGGTTGCTGCTGCTGTGCTGCTGTCCTCTTGCCTCATCGCAATCCCGCTATCCTCGACGTTCGGACGAGGGGTATTCCTGTTCCCACTTCCGGTTTCGCTGGTATTCGGGGGCATCACTTATAGCCTTTTTAAGTATTATCCGGCGTTTCGGAGCGATAATGCGGCATCACGCATCGATCGGTCGCTGCCATCCGCAATCACGTACATGTATGCACTCTCCCGCGGCGGCATGGAACTGCTCGAGATCCTTGAGTCGCTTGCTAAGCAACGGCGCGTCTATGGTGGTGTTGCAGATCATGTCGGATACATCGTCCGGGATATCAGGTATTTTAACGTCGATATCATACGAGCTATGCATAATGCGAATGAGCGATGCCCGTCAAGGCACATGAGGGATTTTCTTGATGGGCTGATCACGGTGCTCGACAGCGGCGGCAATCTCACCGAATATTTCAGAGCCAAGGCAGCTTATTATTATGAGCGCGCTGAGGCAGATCAGGAAGAATACTTAAATTCGCTCGGCATGGTTGCTGAGGGTTACATCACAGTCTTTGTTGCGGGACCGTTGTTTATGATGACCGTGCTCGTGGTGGTCGGGATGATCGACAGCACTTCGATCATCCTCTTGCAGGCGCTGATCTACGGGCTGATCCCCGGAGCCACTGCGATGTGCATCATCCTCTTAAACATCATGGCTGGTTCGCAGGAGGAGTCAAGCGGCGTCCCATCCACTGTAAAACAGCCGGATGTTTTCGCGGGAATCGAGGTAGTACACTCCGAGGAAGCTGAGCTTTTCGCCCGGCTTGAGCGTGCTGAAGCCATCGGGAAGTACAAAAAATTCTTCAGAAACCCGCTCAAAGCGTTCTTTGAAAATCCCGGCTACGTGCTGTTGCTGACCGTTCCCGCGGCACTCATCTACATCCTAATCGACGTTTACATGAAGGGATATCTTTCCCTCCAACCGGTCATCGATACAGTGACCGGTATTGCATCTAACGCCTCCACAATGGCATTTCCGGCTCTTTATATTCTTGATGATGTGATCATATTCGGAATGTTCGTCCTGCTTGTCCCGTTCACGTACTTCTATGAGAAACGCACGCGGAGGATCAAGAACATAGAGCGTGAGATGCCTGAGTTCTTGAGAAGACTCGCATCGATGAACGAGGCAGGGCTCACATTGACAAGCTCGATCAGGGCATCTCTCAAATCCCGGCTCGGCGTGCTTGATCGTGAGATCAGGCGTATGTGGAAGGATATCGAGTGGGGTGCTACCACATCCGAGGCGATGACACGGTTCGAGGAGCGGGCGAGGACTGCCATGATCACCCGTACCATCACGCTTATCATAAAGGCGAACGAGGCGGTCAGCGATATCAGGAAGGTACTTCAGATTGCTGCTGCCGATGCTGAGGCAGCATACCGCCTGAAACAGAACCGGTTCAGCAACATGGCAGAGTATGTGATGATCATCTACCTTTCGTTCTTTGTCTTCCTCTTCATCGTGTATGTGCTTGCCGCGCATTTCATAACCATGGTCCCGGTAGGCGATGCTGCCGAAAACTTAAGCGAGGGTATGACGATGCTTGCGCAGTACGATGCTGATAGGTACATCCTCCTGATGTTCCATGCAACGCTGATCCAAGGGTTTTGTTCAGGAATCGTTGCCGGTGCGATGGGGTCAGGAAGCGCATATTCAGGGCTCAAGCACTCGCTTGTCATGGTGGCGATTGCGTACATAACCTTTACACAACTCGGGCTGGCGTGAAGGTCATAAAGCGCGTGTCTCGGATTGTGGGTTTTAACCACTTTGGGCACTGTCGATTTTTGCTCTGAAAATAGGCGGCACATTTCCGGGTCTTTGGTAACGACTCTGTCGCCGACGCTTGCGTTATCTCGCGTTGCGGTAACCAAAACCCCGGAGACTTTTTGATATTTTCGAAACAAGGGTTTTTTGGAAAACCACAGAGGACGCAGAGGGGGCGAAAGATAAAAACAACAACTCTCTGTGGTTAAATCCGGTGACTTTTACCGCTTGTTTGGGCTCGATTTGACCCCGCACATCTCGCGCAGCGTCGCACCGAGTTCAGACTCCACGATATGGCTGACTCCAAGCGTCTTCGGGTGCAGATCGATCTCGACCACGACCGCATCATGTCCCATCTCCTTAAGCGGGAGCACCTGCCGCGGACCGTTGGTGATCGATATCACTTCCATTCCTGAGAGTGACTCCATCGGAACCGCGTGCGGGACTCCTGCTATGACCGCGAAATCGAAGTCCTGGTATTTCTCGCCGATGATCTTGCCTGCCACAGTCCCTGTAACCGGATACTCATCCAGTCCGCCGATCGTCTCGTGAATCCGGACCCCGCGCTCGCGCAGGTCCCTAAGGATGTCTACCGCATACCGCCTGATTCGCGGAAGCCCGATCTCGGTATCGAGGTTTGCGATGTTGACGATCTCTGATTCCGACCCGATCTGCTCTGCGCATTCGGAGACCGCGAGGAGGATGTCGGCAAACATGTATGCAGTCTCCTTCTTTGCATTTAAGATGTTGACGCAGTTTTTCCCGTCTTCCAAGAGTCCCATGATCCGCTCTGCAACCTTGTACTTGAGATCGCCCCTCGACGGCTCGAGATACTCCTTGCTCGCTGCCCCGTGCTCTTGCTCAAGCCGGGTCGCCTCCTGCAAGAGCCCGGTCTGCCGTTCAAGCTCGGCATCATCGATGATCCCTACGTCCCGTGCAGCTTCGAGGGTCATGATCACTCCGTGGGTGTTCTCATGGTAGCCGGCATGTACCTCGACCACGATCACCGGAATATCGGTATCCACATCCTCGATCGCCTGCTTGAGGTCCTCGCCTATGATCATACTGGTGCAGGTTCCAACAATCCCGATACGCTTCGGATGCCAGAGGTCGATGACCTTTTCGAGGAGGTTTGCGAGCAGTTCGCGCCCGCCAAAGACAAAGTCGGTCTCGTCCATCGCTGTTGTAACAACCCGCAGGGCGTCTTCTTCGAGCAGGCGGGCGTGTTTGAATGAGCAGCCCGGAGGTCCGTGTAGGATTGCGACGTCGGCGTCCAGATCGCGCAGCGTGTAAAGCGCAGCTACGATCGCGCTTGGACGCGGGTGCATTATCTTAATGTCGTCCATTGTGGTATTTTTAGGTACGTCTGGTATTAATGTTTGTTATTCAGAGAGGGGGCAATTCATATAGTGCTCTGGTTCATTTCGATGGAGAATTTGAGAACAAATTGTGGGGATGAACAACACTCATCAGAATTAGAAGTAGAAAGACCGATCCAGATCTATAATAGATCGGGGAGGGCGATCCATCGACACTCCTGCCAACAGGGCAGGGTAGGGCGTTACCGCACCGCAAAATTCCAGAGGATCTCGAGATCGATGTGGATAAGAAATGAGCAATAACTTTGTGGGGGCAGCAACTGGGTCAACCGGACATACGAATCTTTTTACCAATGATGTAAGCGATCACCAAGGCTATTCCAGCCGCTGTTGTTAACAAACCCGAAATTCTCAATCCACTCACCATGTTCGGTTCTGTGAAGTACGAGCCAAACAGCAGCGCCGCCCCCAGTAAAAGAAAGAACAATCCGGTAATTAATTTGTGTTCAGGTTTCTCTTGCTTCTCTTCTGGCTTCCAGAGTCCCCTGTCTATCAGGTCGAGCTTCTTCTTATGTTCCAAATAAGCCACGAATGCGTAACACGCAATTGCCGCGATTATTATAAAGACCCAGTCAGTCATACTACATATCAATATCAAAAACATATTTAAAGTTAACTATCATCATAATACTACATACGAAACATTTATTAATGATGTGTTTTTGTAACATAACTCTGATGATATCAAAAATAATATCGACAATTATCATACTTTCTATAACATCGATGATACTTGCAACTCCTGTAGCAGCGTACCAGACAGGTGTCAGTGTCAATGCTCCCGAGAGTGTGAACAGTGATTTCAGTGTCGTAATAGATATCGAAAACGTCGTCGATCTTGATTCAGGGCAGTTTGATCTCTATTTTGATTCGGTTGCCGTGAACGTTACAAGCGTCGATGATGGAAATATCGGTGGAACTACCATACCGATAGATAACTGGGCAGTCGACCGAGATAGAATCAGGGTGCTCTTCAATCTTCCAGGCATCGATGGCGTGTCAGGATCCGGATCGCTTGCAACGATACATTTTGAGACAGTAGTTCCCGGAGATTGCGCCATGGAAATATCTGACGGATTGCTCGTCAATAACATGGCACAAATGATCCCTGCAAGCTGGGACGGTGTCGAAAGTGTTGCGTCCAAGACATCGATTCCGGCAGATGCGACTGAGTCCGAAACCCCCGGATTCGGGGCGATATCGGCGATAGGTTTGCTTGCGGCAGCGTATCTCATATTCAGGAGAGGATAATAAAGGAAGTATAACAATGGAAACAATGCACATAATCTGCTGCACGCTGATCGCTCTTGTAGCATTCAGCGCGCCAGTATCGGCTGACATAGTCGGCGATGCAAACAGCGATGGCAGAATCACCACAGCGGATTCACTACTCGCGCTTCGAATGGCGGTTGGAAGCATGCCACCTGATATCGAGCGCGCTGATGTGAATCACGATGGTGCAGTCAACTCACTCGATGCACTCATGATATTGACGATTGCGCAGAAGGCGCAAGTTCGTGTCAACGCGCCTGAAGCTGTATCTGGCACATTCAATGCCACGGTAGATATCTACAATGTCGCCGATCTTGATTCGGGGCAGTTCGATTTATCGTTCAATTCGAGTGTTGTGAACGTGTCTGATGTCCATGGCGGGAATATCGGCGGCACAACAGTGCCGATATCTGACTGGCGTTTCATGGATGCGGATACGATTAGGGTACTGTTTGACCTTCCTGATGGCGATCTGGTGAGCGGATCCGGGTCACTTGCAACAGTCAACTTTGAGATAATCGGATCAGTCGG
>CBDAFH010000220.1:0-7273 GCA_965195165.1 uncultured ANME-2 cluster archaeon
TAGCTACTATCCGATATTTAGAAAGGATGTAATCAGAGACAACGTTCTTTTAGCTGAAATGCATAGATACGTCAAGGAAGGTGATGATGAGAAGATCAAGACCTTCGTAGAATCCGGAGTTGAGAGAGAGGGTCTCAAAAAACTCATCAATGCCTTCCCTGATGAACTTCCTGCGGAAGATGATGTGAAGTATGTGATTTACCTGAGTCAGGCAACGGAAGTCTCCACTGACGGTGACGAAACACTGACCAGGTCACTGACAAGGGAAGAAGTCATCGATGCAATCGAAACTAAAAAGGACCTCAGCGGGGCGAATTTATCCATGGCAAATCTCAGAGAATTGGATCTGTCCGGTGTAAATCTGAGCGGGGCAGACCTCAGTGGTGCAAAGCTTATGCATGCTAAAATGAAATCTGCTGGCATGGAGGGCTGCATCCTGAGGGATGCTGACCTGAGGCACTGCAAGCTCTGGTATGCACGTCTTGGGAAAGCAGACCTGAGTGGTGCCGATCTACGTAACGCTGAGTTCTACACTGCAAACATGGATGGGGCTATCTTTGAGAATGCCGACTTGAGAAACACGAGCTTACTCAGTACACACCTGTGGGAAGCCAAATTTAAGGGGGCAAAGTTTTTCGATACTAATTTAGATAACGCTAAGCTGAAAGGGGCTGATTTCAGAGGTGCCGATATCGATATCAGCACGATAATCAATTCTCTCAAAAAAGCCATCTCGGAGGGTGCCATGTTTGATGAGTGGGTTACGAAGGAACTTGATAAACGTTCGTGAATTTTCTTCGTGCGTTCTAACATCCCGCGGGTAAACAGCTCCCGCAGAACCCAACAATCTGCAACATTTAATAAACCTGTAATCTCATTGGAATCCGCATGACAACTACCACTCTCACGCTATCCGATCTCAACAAACTGCTCGAGAACGTGCTTGAATTGAAAGGCGTTACGATAGAGGGGGATATTGAGATCGAATTTGAGGGTGGAGGCGGCGGTCAGGAGATGCTGCAAGTGGCTGGATATGAGCTCGCGCAGATCGCAGCGCGGCTGAATAACGTCGCAGGCATAATGGGCTGTCCGGCAGGGCAGGTGCTGCCTGCCATGCAGCCGATGGCGCTGCCGCCTCAGGTGCAGTCCCGGATCCCGCAGGAGTTGATTCCAGCCTCCTTTGACGTTGCCCCGGTCTCTGAGTGGAAGCACGGGATCGAGGAGGTTGTGCTCGGCGCAACATCCTCTGACGGCGGCACACGCAAAACGACGGTCACGCTTGGCGGCGAACATGCGCTGCCGTTCTACTTCGATGCGCCGATGCCAAATCCGAACTATGTCTCGATCGATGTCTTTGACATGCCCATCGGAATGGCACGCGCTGTGCGCATGAACTATGAGGACGTGCTCGAAAGTCCGGCTGAGTGGGCAAAGAAGGTGGTCTCGAAGTTCGGCGCGGATATGGTCACGATCCACCTGATAAGCACCGACCCATCGATCAAGGACACGTCTGCATCGGAGGCGGCGAAGGTGGTCGAGGATGTCTTGCAGGCGGTAGATGTCCCGCTCATCATTGGGGGCTCAGGAAATCCGGATAAGGATCCCGAGGTTCTTGAGAAGGCGGCAGAGGCTGCCGAAGGCGAGCGGTGCCTGATCGCGTCTGCAAACCTGAATATGGACTACCAGCGGATCGCAGCCGCGGCAAAGAAGTACGGTCACGCAATCCTCTCGTGGACGCAACTCGAGATCAATGCGCAGAAGGAACTCAACCGCAAACTGATGAAACAGTGCAACATCGAGCGTTGCGACATCGTGATGGATCCGACAACAGCGGCACTTGGCTATGGTCTCGATTACGCATATTCAAACATCGAGCGCATCCGGCTCGCAGGGTTAATCGGCGACCAAGAACTGAACTTCCCGATGTCGTCAGGAACCACGAACGCATGGGGCGCGAGAGAGTCGTGGATGGCGGTCTCGCCACTCAAGGAGGATTCGGACTGGGGACCCCGCGAATACCGGGGACCGATCTGGGAGATAACGACAGGCTTAGCGCTTGCGCTTGCCGGCGTCGATCTCTTCATGATGATGCATCCGACCTCGGTTCAGGTGCTAAAGTCTGTGACCGACATGTTGCGCGGTGGCGATGGCGATGGCGGCGCGGATGCCCCGGTAAACGCGCCCGACTGGGTTGGGATGATGATTGAAGGGTGAAACTTCCGCGCAAGCATGACGGTGTCGTCTCATCCGGTGTTACAGAATCTTCCATGAACCCAGGCTTATTGCCCGAGTTGTGGATAAAACCGGTGGAACCTGTGTTAATGGCTGTGCCGTTGCTGTGTAGCATGGCCTGATAACTGGCATTCAAGTCATGCACGCGGCCCGCGTGTCGAACGGCACCGTTTCACGATTTTGCAGCCGAACATTATCAGGGGTTGATAACATGGAGTGTGCAGCCCTGGTGAAAAAGAGCTGCACATTCACAACCACGCGAACGGATTCAAAAATAGATATGGTAATAATCATTATTACATCACACCGATACAAAGGATTTTGTGAAGAGGATGTCATGTTCTTCTCACCAGCACTGCGAAAGTCCGGTCTGCCGGCTATTCTGTCACTGGAACCTCCGGGTTGCGCCGCTTATAAACCCCGGCTTCCATGCGGCGGCCGTCAACACCCGGAGGTACGATTAAACTCTTATGAATCAAAACCTTTATCCCACAGACATTAGAGACTGGTATACAATGAAACAGATCAGTGCTCCAAAGAGAATCTCAAGGATAAAATTCGGCTTGATCTCGCCGCGGGAATACCGGGATATGAGCGTCACCAGAATTATCACGGCAGATACTTATGATGAGGATGGTTTTCCGATCGATATGGGGCTCATGGATCCCAGACTCGGCGTCATCGATCCGGGACTGCGATGCAAGACCTGCAACGGAAGGGCTGGGGAGTGCCCGGGTCATTTTGGGCACATAGAACTGGTGGCACCCTGCGTGCACGTCGGGTTTGCCAAGCAGATACGGAATCTACTCAGGAGTACGTGCAGGAGTTGCAGCCGGCTGCTTCTGGATGCAGGGCGGAAGAAAGAGTATATCGAGCAGATCTCGGCTCGCAGGAGTCAGGGGCAGACCATCGATTCGGTGGTTGACCAGGTCTTTGGCGAGGCAAGCAAGGTCGAAGTGTGTCCGTACTGCAACGAGCACCAACTGAAGATCACGTACGAAAAACCGACCACATATTATGAGGACGGGGACAAAATGCTTCCAAGCGATATCAGGAACTGGTTCGAGCACATACCGGATGAAGATCTACCGGTCTTTGGCATGGACCCGAACAACGCGCGCCCTGAATGGATAATCCTGACGGTGCTGCCTGTGCCGCCGGTCACTGTGCGCCCATCGATCACGCTCCAGACAGGGCAGCGCAGCGAGGACGATCTGACACACAAACTCGTTGATATTATCAGGATAAACCAGAGGTTCCAGGAGAATAAGGAAGCGGGCGCGCCGCAGTTGATCATAGAGGATCTCTGGGAACTTTTGCAGTACCATGTAACCACTTTTATGGACAACAGCGTCTCAGGGATACCTCCGGCAAGGCACAGGAGCGGAAGGCCATTGAAGACCCTGTCCCAGCGCCTGAAAGGGAAAGAAGGGAGGTTCAGGGGCAGTCTCTCGGGTAAGCGTGTCAATTTCAGCGGAAGGACTGTTATCTCGCCGGATCCCAACCTGTCGATCAACGAGGTCGGCATTCCTGAGGCGATTGCAAGAGAACTGACGCTCACGTTCAAGGTTGTGCCGAGAAACATCGAGGAACTCAGGGAGTATGTGCGCCGCGGTCCGATCAATCACCCGGGCGCGAACTACGTGATCCGGACAGATGGGCACAGACTGCGAATCAGCGATATAACCTGCGAGGAGATCGCGGGGATGCTCGAATACGGATGGTTCGTGGATCGGCACCTCAAGGATGGTGACATCGTACTCTTCAACAGGCAGCCGTCGCTTCACAAGATGAGCATCATGGCGCATGAGGTCAAGGTCATGCCTGGAAAGACGTTCCGTTTAAATCCAGCGGTCTGCCCGCCGTACAACGCTGATTTCGATGGCGATGAGATGAACCTCCACGTACAGCAGAACGAGGAGGCAAGGGCAGAGGCGGCGATACTGATGCGGGTTCAGGAGAACATCCTCTCGCCAAGATTCGGTGGTCCGATCATCGGCGGGATACACGATCACATAACAGGCATGTTCCTGTTGACGCGTGAGAAGGCGATTGATAAGAACAGCGCACTCGAGATCCTGCGGAAATCAGGGGTGCGCGACCTGCCACCGCCGGACCATATCGAGGATGGCACCCCCTACTGGACCGGAAAGCAGATATTCAGCCAGATTCTGCCGGAAGGGTTAAACCTCGAATACAAGGCAGAGATATGCGAGGAATGTGCCGAATGCAAGAAGGAGAACTGCCCGAACGATGCTTATGTCGTCATAAAGAATGGAGAACTGCTCTGTGGAACCATCGATGAGAAATCGATCGGCGCGTTTAAAGGAAAAGTCGTAAACAAGATCGTCAGGGAGTTCGGACCTGCTGCCGGGGCAGCGTTTATTGACACTATGACAAACCTTGCGATCCGGGGCATCATGTATCACGGGTTCAGTTTCGGAATCGATGATGAGGATATCCCGAAAGAGGCGGTCAAACAGATACAGGAGATCAATAAGGACGCGATGTACGGAAAGGAGAGTATCGCAAGTCTGATCGACAAGTATGAACATAAAGAGCTTGACACGCTTCCGGGGAGATCCACTGAAGAGACGCTTGAGCTTCGGATCATGCAGATTCTCGGAAGGGTTCGTGACGAGGCTGGCGACAAGGCAGGATTACATCTTGGTATCGACAACTCAGCAGTTGCGATGGCGGTTTCAGGAGCCAGGGGCTCGATGCTGAATCTTGCACAGATGGCTGCGTGTGTCGGACAGCAGTCGGTGCGCGGTGCTCGCATCCAGCGCGGGTACTCCGGCAGAACGCTTCCACATTTCAAGAAAGGAGACCGTGGCGCAGAGGCGCACGGGTTTGTACAGGCATCGTATAAGAGCGGGCTCTCCCCGGTCGAGTACTTCTTCCACGCCATCGGTGGCAGGGAGGGTCTCGTGGACACTGCTGTCCGAACATCCCAGTCAGGGTATCTCCAGCGGAGGATGGTGAATGCGCTTCAGGATCTGGAGGCGCAGCATGACGGTACGGTCAGGGATACCCGTGGCGTGGTCGTGCAGGCAAAATACGGCGAGGACGGAGTCGACCCATCACGCGGCTTCGATCGCACCCATATACAGCGAATTGTAAAGGACGTGATGGAGGCACCAGAATGACCGTAACAGCAGATAGTATCGATAAGGGTGTAAGCACGCTCTCATTGCCGCCAAAGATCAGGGATACCTTGCGAGAGGAACTTCTGGAAGTCAAACCGACCAGGAAACAACTGGATGAGATCATCGACCATGTTATGAGCGGATATGCGGCTGCTTGCATCGAGCCGTGCGATCCGGTCGGCGTGGTCGCCGCGCAGTCGATAGGCGAACCCGGGACGCAGATGACGATGCGTACCTTTCATTATGCCGGTGTCGCTGAGATCAACGTAACGCTCGGGCTACCGAGGTTGATCGAGATCCTTGATGCGCGAAAGAACCCGAGTACACCGGTGATGACCGTGTACCTGAAAGACGGCGTAAGCAAGAAGAAAGCCCAAGGTGTCGCATGGGAGATCCAGAAGACGACAATCCCAGATCTGGGCGGAATTATTACAGACCGCGCAAATTTACAGATCTTAATCGAAGTGGATGAGGATACCCTGGATGAACGAGACCTGACACTATCCGATATCATCGAAAAACTCGAAGCCAAACTAAAGATCCCGATCGAGGTGGTGGGGTACACGCTCAAGCTCAGTCCGAAGGAGTCCAATCTTGGTTCCCTGGTGCAGTTGGGCAGGAATCTTAAGAAAGTACTGATCAAAGGCATTGAGGCGACCCCAAGAGTGGTCATACAGAAGGAAGGTCCTGAATACGTACTCTATACCGAAGGCACGGCACTTCATGAGGTTTTCGAGATCGAGGGAGTCGATCCTGCCCGAACGATCTCCAACCACCCAGGCGAGATGTGCGAGGTCTTCGGGATCGAGGCTGCCAGAAACTCGATTGTAAAGGAGATCATGGATACACTGCGCGAACAGGGGTTAACCGTGGATGTGAAACACATCATGCTTGCAGCAGACATGATGACCTGCGACGGAGAGGTCAAGCAGATCGGAAGGCACGGACTATCCGGCGAGAAGGCGAGCATCCTCGCTCGGGCTGCATTCGAGGTGACCGTGAATCACTTGATCGACGCCGGCATACGCGGTGACATCGATGAGTTAAGCGGCGTCACCGAGAACGTGATCGTCGGGCAGCCGATCAATCTCGGAACCGGGGATGTGCATCTGGTCGCAAAGCCGCCTGCGTAAGTTCATAGTTCTATTTCAGGTCCGCGCGACATTCTCGCTCCCACACTGTGGACAGGCGATTGGAATGAAGTTCGGATCTGCTTGGAACGTGAACCCACACACACCGCATACGAAGTAGACCAGTGACTGATCAATATCGTCCATGGTAATTATTATTGCGTGGTGGTATATAAATGTTGTTATCGGGGCGGGAGTTCACGACTCACCGCCTCACCCAAGCGTTTAATATATCCGGTGCCGCATCAACTTTCATGGAACCATGCAGGTCATGCTACAAACAATGTGGAACAATACGATTATGCAAGAACGAACCCCTGCCGCTCGGGGAGGTCGATTTCGAATTGATGGAAGGATTCGAGTACTCGATGGCTGAATGGATGGCTTACCTGTAAATATGAATAAACGCACGATACTCTACCTGATAACCGCGGTAGTCCTGATCGCGGCGACCTACATGGCATTCACGAGCCCCGCGATCAACCCGGGTGAACAACCACCGCTATTGGGCGATGACGAATGGCAAAACCAGGTCCAGAGTTACAGGATATTCTATTTCCATGTCCCGCTCGCATGGGTCTCATATCTGGCGTTCTTTCTGGTATTCGTAGCGAGCATCCGGTTTCTACAGACTTCAGCGATAAAATGGGATGTCTTTGCGGCGTCGTCTGCTGAAATTGGCACTGTTTTCTGCGCTCTTAATCTCCTGAGCGGTATGATCTGGGCAAGTAAAGATCGGAAGAGCACACGTCTGAACTCCAG
>CBDAFH010000221.1:0-5679 GCA_965195165.1 uncultured ANME-2 cluster archaeon
CCTAAATTCATCTAACGTGCCGGAGTCGCATGTTGTGCTCGATGTGTTTTCACATATTCGGGACATCCAACGTGGCGAAGTTCCCAGATAAACGTTGTATTTAACGGTATCAGCCCCGTTCGGGTCTCCTCCGTCCCATGATAACTTAACATTTGCACTCGAGCCTCCGGCACCATCCGCTGGCGAAGGGTTAGACGGTTTGTACGGTGGTTTGTTTGGAGTGCCTATCAGCTTTATATAAGTGATGTGAATATGTCCGTTTACCTCAGACCATGGATCACATGGGCCGTCATGTGGATGACTGCTGTAATCAGCATCTCCATATACACAAACACGATATTCGTCGCTCCAGCCCATGTCCGTCCAGAAATCACCAATGTCAAGAGATTTTGTCGTCCATGAGGGGTATTCTTCAGGGGAATGGTAGAACTTCCAAGTCCCATACCATTCTCCATCATGTTCATAACTGAAGCCGACCTCTATCCCCGCATCATCACCATCATCAGAATATGATTTGAATGTGTATTTTAGTTTTGGGTTATAATATCCATAAAACGGGTTGTTAGAGAAGCTGTGGTACATCGTTTGTGAGCAGGTATAGCTGAAATACTCCTCACCAAAATACCATATATATGGTAAATAGACACTATCTTCATCCCATCCCATCTCCAGTGGGGGGTACCAGATATGCCATCTCCCGTCAAACGGATCGGTGTTGAAGTTATCTTCCCATATCACCACCTCATCAACTTTCCCTGAATAGCTGCTTGCCTCTTTTAAACCGTATGTTTGTATTTCGGTAATTTCCGGCGGCATAGTTCCAAAGCAAGATTCGCATTCTGCGTCGGTTGTGTTCGTGGCTATCGCCGGTGCCGTTAGTGCGCATATCATCAACATGCTCATCACGAGGATAAATCCGGATTTCGTTGCCGATTTATTCATCTCAACCACCTGATATTTCTATACTTTTTGTTATATCTCTTGCCCACAACCCTGGACAAGCACAAGCGCAGGACACGCGACGTTGTTCGAAAAGCAGTACAGGATTCGGATATTTTGGTATATCGTTCCATTATGGTATCTCCAGAATGCTGTTCATCACACCAATCTGACCGCATAAATACATTTTGCTCGGGCAACCGAGACTTTTTTTTAACATCTTCTGGTGACATTCCATCCCCAAAACACATATATCACAAAAGTTTTAATAAACTTAGGAATTATATCAGTATATATTCCAAAAGGTAGTATCCCCCTCAACAAATCGATGCAAAAGAAGTGGAAAATGAAAAGATCGTTCAGACGCTCCGAGATCGAATTTGACGGACGTATGCACCCGTTATTCACACCGAGGTCTCGGGGCTGCTATGTCATCTGGTGCTGCAGCAGACTGCTTGTGGCGATACTGCTTTCGCCACCGCTTCACCGGTCGCAGGTCACAGGTTGCAGACCACATCACGCTTGCGCTCCGGACTGGTTTTAAGTATGGTGGTATTTCCCTGATCCTGACAACGTAAGTTGACACCCGGTAGGGAAATATTAAAATACCATACAGTTCACCATATCTATCGATCGGGCCCGTAGCTTAGCCAGGTGGAGCGCACGGCTGATAATAATTGCAAACACCGTTTGCTACGAACAGAAACCGTGAGGTCCTGCGTTCGAATCGCAGCGGGCCCATCAACAGACGGCTGTGCCGTGATAGCTCAGTCCGGGAGAGCGCTGCCCTGAAGAGGCAGTTGTCCCCGGTTCAAATCCGGGTCACGGCATCTCCATGCGCCGATAGTGTAGCGGTTATCACCGGGCGTTGCCAACGCTCGAACTCGGGTTCGATTCCCGATCGGCGCATTTATGCGTAAAGCACGCCTTTCTTCACAGCCGGAGGATGTTCTGGTGTTCACATCCTCTCTAGCTGCTGACCGATGGATATTTGATGCGGATCTTGCCGTAGACCGTGCGCATGTCGTGATGCTGGCAGAAGAAGGCATCATCACGATGGAAATCTCTTCTCTCATACTCTCTGCACTTGAGAGGATACAGGACGCTGGCATCTCCACGCTTTCCGTAGAAGAGGATATCCATGCCGCGATCGAGGCGAGACTGATCGAGATGATCGGCGAGGACACGGGCGGGCGCATGCACACCGGACGCAGCCGGAATGATGAGGTCGCCACCTGCATCCGCGTGCGCCTGCGCGATGAGTTGCTGCTCATGATGCGCGAACTGATCCGGATCAGGCAGGTCCTGATAACGTGCGCGAAGGAGCACATCGAGACACTGATGCCAGGGTTCACTCACACCCAGCACGCCCAGCCCACGACACTTGCGCACCACCTGCTCGCTCATGCAGGCGCGCTTGAGCGGGATTTTGACCGGCTGAGCGGTGCGTACACGCGCACGAACCAAAGCCCGCTTGGTGCGGCTGCGTTTGCAGGGACCGGATTTCCGATAAACCGGGCGCGGACTTCAGAGTTGCTCGGCTTCGATGGCGTCATTGAGAACTCGATGGATGCTGTGAGTGCACGCGATTTCCTGATCGAGTCTGCATCCGCTTCTGCAAATCTCATGACCGATCTGAGCCGCATCGCATCGGAACTGATTCTCTGGTCCACATCCGAGTTCGATTTTGTCACGATCGATGATCGGTATGCTTCCACTTCCTCGATCATGCCGCAGAAGAAGAATCCGGACGTTGCCGAACTGGTACGCGGGAAGGCAGGCAGTGTGATCGCTGCCACAACCGGCATCCTCACAATCACAAAAGCGCTTCCACAGAGTTACAACCGCGATCTGCAGGAGGCGACCCCTCATCTCTGGAGCGCGGTTTCCGATACGCTCGCAAGCATCCGCATGACTGCCGGGATGATCGATACGATGGAGGTGCACCGGGAAAATCTTCTGCGGCAGGCGACCGAGGGATTTGCCATGGCAACCGAACTTGCAGACACGCTTGTCAGGTCGTGCGAAATCTCGTTTCGGACGGCTCACCAGATCGTTGGGACGCTTGCACGGACAGGCAGTCAGCCATCACTCGTCGCGATCGATGAGATCGGGCTATCGTTGGCAGGCAAGCGCATGAGCGATCTCGGTCTCGACGAACATGCGATCTCGGATGCGCTCGATCCGGTGGCAAGCATCCGCACCCGCGGAAGTGGCGGTCCTGCTCCTGATGATGTGCTGCGGGTGACTCGGGTCTTTGAGGAAAAGTTGCAGCAGGATGCTGCTCTGCTCGATTTACGGTGTGAGCGGGTGGAAGAAGCGATGGAGATGCTTCGGGACGCGGACCTGCGCTGATCGTCCCTTATACCGATTTTATGCCAACAGCTTTCGCTCGCCAATCCCTCAATGCTACACGGCATGACGCACCTACGAGATTCTGGCAATCCCTTAATTGACACTATCTGAAAACGCCCCTGACCCCCATCCTCAGCAGGGATCGCCAGCCAGATCAGACGCTATCTTCGCATTCATCAGCAGATCATCGATCGTGTTGATCAGCGTTCCAAGTCTCGGCGCCGACACCTCGATCGTCAACGTTGTATCAACGCTCGCAATCGTCATGTTCGAGAGGTTATCCGGAGCAAGCGCCCGCATTACATCTGGAGCATTCGCGCAGTTTATAGCGATCACACCTTGATATTTATGAACCGGACTCACCATGGCACATCCTTTTTTCCGAGTTTGTATCCGATTATGTTGGTGACCCGATGCATAATCGGGGTAATGATCAGGATTGTCACCACAATCCACGTTGTAAAGTTCGAGAGGAACCATTCCCGCTCAAAAAGATACGTCAGTATCCATGCACCCGCTACGAAGTCCAGCTGATCTGCGATCGGAAACGGAGCCCCGCGCGCAAGCCCGATTCTCCGCTTCACAAAACTCATTCCGAGATCCCCGAGCAGCGAACCGATCGAGAGGCAGAGAATCGCGGCAAGCGTGAATGTCGGAAACGGTATGGGTGTGTATGGTGCGATCAGTATCTGAACCAGCCCGATCACGATTCCAGCCACGGTTCCTGTAAAGAAGCCGATGTACGTCTTCCCATCACCAAGTATCCTTCGCCCATCGGTGAAATTCCTGCCGGAATCGATTGCGGTGCCGCGCCCGAATAGCGCTGCGCACGGGTTTGGCAGATACGCTGGCAGCATCAGCCAGAGTGCGATCAGTATAATGTCGAACACAGACATGGTATTGGCTTCCGGTGCTATAAAATGTTAATAGGGGTTGGCACAAAATATCCATGTATGACATCCACGAGCTATCTGACTCTTGACGATGTATCCACAACCGGAAAGACCCTGCTTGTACGGGTCGATCTGAACTCGCCGATGTCTCCGGATGGGACGATCCTGGATGATTCTCGATTTAAAAGCCATCTGCCGACCTTAAACGACCTTATTGATTCGAAGGTCGTGTTGCTCGCGCACCAGAGCAGACCCGGGAAGATTGATTTCACGACCATGAAGGTACATGCGCAGCGTCTGGAGCGTCTGTGCAGGCGGACGGTCACGTATGTGGACGATATATTCGGATCACATGCGATAGACACGATCCGGTCGATGGAATGCGGCGATATCATACTGCTTGAAAATGTGCGGTTCTATTCGGAGGAGACGCTCTCCAGATCCCCTGCCGAACATGCAGGCACCATCATGGTGAAAAGACTTGCTCCGCACGCAGATATGTTCGTGAACGATGCGTTCGCGGTCTCGCACCGATCGCAGCTCTCTGTTGTCGGGTTTACCAGTGTTCTGCAATCGGTTGCCGGACGTTTGATGGAGAAGGAGATCAAATCGCTGAGCAGAGGGCTTTCGAAGAAAGGGACCGTCTACGTGCTCGGTGGCATCAAGGCGAACGACTCGATCGATGTCATCGAGAACGTTGCCGCGCGTGACGAAGTGGACGCGATTCTCGTAACCGGGCTCGTCGCAAACGTGTTCCTGGCTGCAAGCGGCGCCGATCTCGGCAGTAAGAATCTCGATTTTATAAATTCGATCGGCTGTACCACGCAGATCGGACGAGCACGTGAACTGCTCACAAAATACGGTGACAAGATCGAGATGCCCATCGATCTCGCGGGTGCCAGCCAGGAAAGCCATGATAAGCGAGTCGAGATGCCGATATCCGAACTGCCGACTGATCTCTCGATCAATGACATCGGAATCGAGACCGCGGTTTCGTTTTCAGAGAAGATCAAGAACGCAGATACCGTGATCATGAATGGACCTGCCGGCATCTTCGAAAATGATGCTTTCGCACTCGGGACGCAAGAACTCATCCTTGCAGCAACAAAATCGAAATTTTCAATAATCGGAGGCGGACACATCGCAGCAGAGGCATACACCCTCGGCATCGAGTCAAAGATCTCGCATATCAGCACAGGTGGCGGTGCTTGCATCGATTTCCTATCAGGACGTGCGCTTCCCGGAATCGAGGCGCTGATGCACAATCCCTTTGTGAAGGGTTAGATTTCGGATTTGGATATCATGCAGGATTTTTGGGAATCGCACTTAACAGGTACTTATACATGATGCAGATACACGTTGCCCCGCAGATCGCCCACCCCAATGAGACTTTTTAATATCTTCTGGAATGGGTCAGGAAAACCACAGAGGGACACAGAGGATCGATTTAAAAACTCTGTGCCCTCTGTGGTTAAATCCAGTGGCTTTTACC
>CBDAFH010000222.1:0-4414 GCA_965195165.1 uncultured ANME-2 cluster archaeon
CAAAAAACGGAGCGAAAACACTAATCATCGAGGAACACGCATCCATCGGGTCGCCTGTGCAGTGCGCAGGTCTGCTGAGCACGAGCGCGATCCGGGAGTGTGAAGTCGTTCCAGACAGCGGATTTCACCCGATCACAGGCGCGTTTGTGCATGCGCCTGACCGACGGCGGATCCGCATATCAGGCCGCGAGATCAAGGCGTACGTGGTCGATCGCAGGATATTTGACCGCACGCTTGCAGAGAATGCGATCCGGTCCGGCGCAGATATTCTCATGCGCACGCGTGCGGTCGGTATCGATATCGGCACGGGGACTCATGGGCATGGGCACCAGAGGATTCTCCACGTCGCAATCGAAGGTGAGCCCGACGTGATCGAGGCTGATGTGGTCATCGGGGCGGACGGGGTGCAGAGCCAGATCGCACGGTGGGCTGGTCTCGATACTCCAGATACGGTTCTCTCTGGCGCACAGGTCAGCACGGTCTACGACTTCGAGGATCCCGAATTTGTCGAGATATTCCCCGGATCATGCGCTCCCGGATTCTTTGCATGGGCGATCCCGTACCATGGTAGCGCACGCATCGGGCTTGCGGTCCGACCGGGATTTGGATCGGGGTCGGTAGGGGGGGCGGGATCGGGGGCGGGATCGGGGTCGGGAGTAGTACATGAGTCTGCATGGGTTCATCTGAAACGGCTGCTCTCAGAGCACTCGGTCGTATCTGAAAAGTGTGATCCCGGCATCGCGGGCATCGTGCTTGGTGGAATCCCGATCAGTGTGCCACAGCAAACGGCAGCCGACGGTCTGCTGATCGTTGGCGATGCCGCGGGGCAGGTCAAGCCGACGTCGGGAGGAGGTGTATATCCCGGGGCTGTATGCGCAAAGATCGCGGGGAAGATAGCAGCAGACGCTGTTCTGGAAGGGGATATGTCTGTCAGGCGACTCTCCGAATACGATAAACTCTGGAGGGGCAGGATCGGGCGGGAACTTGCGATCGGAAGGAGGATTAATGAATGGATGGCACGTCTTTCTGATTCCGAGATTAACCGGCTGATCCGAGTGCTGGATGACGATGAACTGCTGGATCTGATCACGAGATACGGGGATATGGATCATCCGTCTGTTGTCGTCCGGAAACTCCTGATGAACAGGAAGAGCATGGGTGCTTTCCTGAAGATGGTTCTGGGTTCTGATTAGGTGGGGCCGGGGGGTCTGCATCCGCTTACAGCCGATCCAGACTCAATCCCTGATGGCCTGCTCGATCCACAGGATATCGCTCAGTATCGCGCTTGCCGTCTCAACAGATCCTGCACCGATCCCGCCGATCGTGATCCTGCCTGCAAGTTCGGTCTGGATGGACGCGAGATTGAAGGTCCCGCCGATGCTTAATGGGTGATTTCTCGGCACCATCTTTGGCGCAACCTTGAGTACACCATCCCGAATCTCCCCGATCAATTTTATGGTGTGCCCTTCTTCTTTCGCCAGTTTGAACGATTCCGGAGTGATCTTTGTGATGCCGGTCACATCCACATCATCGTACCCGACATCCATCCCGAATACCGAGTTTGCAAGAATCACGATCTTTGCCGCGGTATCGATCCCATCAACGTCTGCGCTCGGGTCTGCCTCGGCAATACCGAGTTCCTGCGCCTCCCCGAGCGCATGTTCATAAGAGACGCCTTCATCATCCATCCGGGTGAGAATGTAGTTGCACGTTCCGTTTAACACGCCTTCGATGCTTATAATCCTGTTTCCAGCCAGAGTCTCATTCGAAAGGTTGATTGCCGGCATCGCCCCGCCGACAGTCGCCTCAAATCTGAAATAACGGTCGTTCTTCCTCGCAAGCCCACACAGTTCCGAATATGCAACGACAAGCGGTCCTTTATTCGATGTGACGACGTGCCTCCCGCTCTCAAATGCGCCCCTGATGTGCGAAAGCCCGATTCCGCCAGTTATTATGTCAGTCGGCGTCGCCTCGACCATGATCTCATGATCCTCGCCTTTGATTGCATCGAGTGCGGTCATGCCTGCCGTATCCGCAGCCGCACCCCCGTCCGTAACGCAAGCGTCGATGCCAAAGGCATTATCAGCAACCGCAACCGCAACCGTGCCAGTCTCCCTCTTCCGCTGCAGCGCGGACGCAAGATCGACGCCATCAGCGTCCACAACAGCACCGCGGGAATCAGCGATCGCGACCACTTTTATGGGGTAGTCCGTGCGCATAAGCGCGTCTGCAATGCCCTGCCCGACAGCGCCGAATCCAATGATCGATATTCGTATGCTCATGTTTCACCAGAGTTTTTTATGAAGTTTGTTCCAATCACTCATATTAATTTCTCGTACATCGCTCATACACCACCTGAAACTCAGCCGCATCCGCAATCTCCGATGCAGGCGCATGATACATAGCCGTGCCTGATGCCATGATCATCACCTGATCAGCGAGCGCAAGACCGCGCTTTAGGTCGTGCGAAATCATGATCGTAGTGATCCCGGATCCGGTAAGCGAATCGAGCACGCGCTCAAGACTTGCCGATGCCTGCTGATCAAGCCCGGTGTACGGCTCATCGAGAAGCAGCACTGACGGCTTATGGAGAATCGCACGAGCGATCGATAGCCGCTGTTTCATTCCTCTTGAGAATGTGCCGACGCGATCATGTTTTCTATCGGCAAGCCCGGTATCTCCAAGGACTTCATCGACCCGTCTATCGCTCTCCGGAATTGCATACATTTTCCCAAAGAATTTGAGATTTTCGCCTGCTGTCAGTTCGTTGTACAGGTAGGTATTATGCGAGATCACTCCGATAATCCCCCTAACCTTTTCCGGAGATTTTTTAACATTAAAACCGCCGATCTCTACAGTACCCCCAGTTGCATTGACAAGCGTCGCCATGATCTTGATAAGCGTCGTCTTACCTGCCCCGTTCGGTCCGACAATCGTCAGAAACTCTCCTCCCTTGACCGAGAAATTGACATTATCAAGCACGGTCATGCTGCCGAAGTTCTTTGTGACGTCGTGAACATGAATCATCGTACCTGTTTTTTTCTTTGATTGCATTTAACGATTGCCACACCGCAAGTACCCGCAGAAAGGATTTTAAAGTAGTATCCACAAGAGGAGATTTAATGAAGGCTGTAGGGAACAGTATGAACCTGGAAAAGGATTTTGAGATATTTAAGGATGACGCTCTTGGAATACTACTGTTCGGATCCCGTGCCCGGCTGGAAGATGTCGAGAGGTCGGATATCGATATCTGCATCGTCCGACCCGTGAGCGATGGGGTTTTGACCGGAATCGAGAGGACGTTTGGTGGGAAGTACGATATCAAAGTTTTTGAGAACCTGCCCCTTTACATACAGATCGAGATAATTCATGGCCATAAAACCCTGCATGGTGATGAAACCCAACTTTCGGAATACTTCTACAGGTTCAGAAGACTCTGGGAGGATATGGTATTACGCGTTGAATACAATCGGTTCAGCAGCGCCCGGGAACGGATGATGCTCAGGAAAAGGTGGTTACATGAGAAAAGAACGATACTTGGAAAAATTGGAGCTTTTTGAGGGAGAATTGGAGTTTATAGCGTCTCATGACATCTGCGATGACGTTACCAAGAGGGCGCTACTTCACTCGTTACAGACCTGTGTCGAGATCTCCATGGATATCGCTGCCATGCTTACAAAGGATGCAGGGCTGGTTGTTGAGGATGATTATACCAACATAGAAAAGTTATCGAGGGAAGGCATCATCGGAACGAAAGAAGAAGAGACTTTGAAGGAATATAATGGACTGCGAAACAGTATCATCCATAGATATGGCCGCCTTGATAGGGGGCGCGTTGTGGAAGCGCTGGATAAAATTGACGGACTCTACCAGATTGCTGCAAAGCTCACCCTGATCTACGAAAGTATACCTGCAAGCGATATCGACACGCCCGGGGCGTGAAATAAGAAACTGACGGCGCATAAGCACCGCCAGTATCACAAGCCGATCTTTCCGGCAGCAGCCTGCAAGAGCATGAGCGCGTCTGCCGATGTGATCTTACCATCACCATTCATGTCGCCCCACTTTCGCCCGATGCCATCTGAGTTCACCAAGTAACCCCGATGGGTGTCTGGTTCTTTGTCCCAGACATCTGGTACTCCATCGCCGTCAGAGTCGGAGAGGGATTCTTCAGCGGGTTCTTCTGGTGCTGGTACAGCACATCTGATTGTGCGCTCGACGAAGGGGTAGAATCTCACCGTGTCATTGTCTGCAATATTGAAGTAGATGTCATCCATAATTTGTTCGGTGGTTCCGGCGTCCAGATCGATGGCTTCATCGTTTCGGAGGATTACATCAGCAGAGCTTGCGGTCACGACCTCCATGCTCCCAAACTCATCGCCGGCATCGATCTCCAACACATCATCATCGATCA
>CBDAFH010000223.1:0-2638 GCA_965195165.1 uncultured ANME-2 cluster archaeon
CGTGAACTTGTGCGCAAAGTGCTCAAGATCGATCACGTTTAAGGATGCCCCGTTCGGCAGTCTCTGCGTGCGCACGTGCGGCATGCACACAGTCAACTGATCCTCAATCGCGCCCCTCGCCTGCTCGCACAGCAGTTTCACAATTCCCCTGTGGCGGTCGAGTTTTCCGAAGTTTAAGATGTCGTTGACAAGCCCGCGCCCGTCCTGGAACTTTAGCCAGAATGCAGCATAATCGAGTGCGAGCGCAATATCCGAAAGATCAGACGTCTCGTACTGGTCAGAGACGAGATCGATGTACGCCGCAGCCTCTGGCGCCGCTGACCGATCGCCAAGAGCTGCCACCGCTGGAAGATGCTTTATCTCATCAGTGATCTCCGGGTTGATCATCCGTGCAAGCTCGCCACATATCATCCCTGCCGTGACCCCGAAGTCGCCGCCGACGTGGTACGGGTTCACATGCTCGCAGAGATACTGATCCACGACCGCATCGGGGTGGTGGTGATCGACCACGACGACATCGATCCCGTAGATCGCGGTCTGCTTGAATGCGGGCAGGTCCTCCTCGGTCGATCCGTTGTCAACGATCACGAGGAGCGGCAGGTCCTGACCGTGTCGCGCCTGATCATCCAGCGCAAAGCAGATATCCCTGATGATGTCCACCATCTCGTAGAAAGGCGCCTTCGATGGCGACCTCCGATAAAAATGATACCCGGCATCGGTTCCGCCGACCTCCCGTATCAGCGGGAGGATCGCACGCTCGATCGCGATTGCTGCTGTCATCCCATCCGCATCCGCGTGGTGCCTGATGACGATTGGCTGGGACGAGAAGATCGCCCTCCTGATCCGCTTTGCAACCGCACGCATCCCACCCTTGAGCGCGGAGAGCGTATCGCTCTCGATCAGGAAGTCGATCTCCTGTGGCTCGGATGTGGCATCGAGAGCATCCTCTATGCGGTTCCGGATATTTGCTGCCTCGCGCATGGGCAAATGCGTCATAGCCAGAACTTCGATCTGTATGTCTTGATTTCGGAGCGAGACTCCCCCGGTCACCGTAACGATGGCGTCTGCATCGATATCAGGATATGCGCGCTCGCCAGCACGCTCGAATGCAGCGCACGTGACCGTGCCGGATTCATCGAGTATGCTGAATATCGTCGGTCCCGCGGTCTGTTTTACCAGAATAACCTTCCCTGAAATGGATACGGTCTTACCGACGCATTTCGGAAGTTCGGAACTCGTATATCCTGGATACTCTTTCTCCACTTCCACGATCTCGTATTCTTTCAGCTTTACTGGCACCAACTCGAGGTTTCCGTTCGGCTTTATGTTCCTTAGCTTCACATGCACGACATCACCGACATTAACTTCCGAACTGAGGTTGCTCGAATGAATCAATCCGCGTACGCTCCGGGATAGGTCAACAAATGCGCCAAAATCCACAGTCCCGTTAACAGTCCCTTCATAGACGTTGCCCACCACGAGGTCTTGTGTGTCGCAGAGGTTACTTAAGCGGTGTACCGATGGTTTTTCTGTGCAGTTCTTGCAGATGTCACCATCTCCGCTGAACGATGAACCGCAGATCCTGCATTCCTTGATTTCCCCGTAGCCACCACATTCCTGGCACTTCTCTGTTATCCGGTCGATTCCGGTGCCGTTGCAGGCAGGACATGAGCCGCCGAGTGCCTGACTCAACTGCTTCTCAGATAACCCGCTCAAATTGATCGATTTTGCCTTTCCGGTGCCGTTGCAGGCGGAACACTTCTTTTCTTCGATGATGATGAATCCTCTGCCATCACACGCTGTGCATGATCCCATGTTGCTTGATTTGGGGGCGTTCTGATTTATGTCTTTTGCGTCATCGAGGCTGGGAAAGATTAAAACGCATCGCAGTTCAATGGATGGATTGATGGACAGATATGATTTGATCACACGGAACACACAGGAGATCGTGACCATCGATGACTTAAACGGTCTGCTAACATCAGATAAGACGCCGACCGCTTACGCAGGATACGAACCGAGCGGAAAGATACATCTCGGTCACGTTCTGACTGTGAACAAACTTATCGATCTTCAAAATGCCGGATTTAAGATAACAGTGCTGCTTGCAGATTTACATGCGTACTTAAACGAGAAGGGGACGCTTGAAGAAGTGCGAGAGCTCGCAGAGTACAACAAGCAGTGTTTCATTGCGCTCGGGCTTGGTAATGCAAAATTCGTCTTTGGGAGCGAATTCCAGCTGGATCCGGAGTATACGCTAAATGTGCTCAGGCTGGCGCAGGATACCACGCTTAACCGGGCGAGGCGCAGCATGAGTGAGGTCGCAAGAAGCGTGGAACACCCGATGGTGTCGCAGATGATCTACCCGCTCATGCAAGCGCTCGATATCATGCATCTCGGTGCAGATGCTGCTGTTGGCGGAATCGACCAGCGCAAGATCCACATGCTCGCACGAGAGGAACTGCCAAAGCTCGGATTTCACGCTCCTGTGTGCATACACACGCCGATCCTTCTCGGTCTGGACGGTAAGAAGATGTCATCATCGAAGGATAATTATATTGCAGTGGACGATGATACGAAGGCGGTCGATACGAAGATCAACCGTGCATTCTGCACGCAAGGGTCGGTGGACGACAAT
>CBDAFH010000224.1:0-3306 GCA_965195165.1 uncultured ANME-2 cluster archaeon
TGATGGAACAGCCTGAGATTCATCTCCACCCACGCGCACAGGCAGACCTCGGCGATCTGTTCATAGCACTTGCAGAACAGAAAAAATCCCTCATTGTGGAAACGCACAGCGAACATCTCATGCTGCGACTGCAGAGGCGCATCGCTGATCAGAAGATCAAAAAAGAGATGGTTGGGATATATTTCATCGAATGGAAGGATGGTGAGAGCGTGGTTTCGAGAATCGAGTTGGATGACTATGGGCAGATGGTGAATGTTCCGGAAGGATTCAGGACGTTCTTCTCAGATGATTTTGAGGAAACGCTCCACATGACCGAAGAAATCGCTAAAAGGCGTGCTAAGGAGATTGGATGTGAAAATAGCACTTGACACCAACATAATCTGCAAGGCATGTGATCTTAATGATCCTAACATGGGTTGTGTGGGGGTGATGACAAAAATTCTTCATGATGCGGACCATGGGATATTGCACGACACGGACGGAAAGTTGCTAAACGAATACCGGAACAACGCCGGGGAGTATAGATTTTTTATAAAATGGTATCATGAAATGAAAAAGAAAGAGAACGGGATTCATTATTTATTTGTTGATTTAGATAGAAACTACAGAAAAATCTCTGAAACATTGGTCGATATGGGCTTCACAGGAGAAGTCGATCGCATCCTCGTTGCTCTGGCACTCGAAACAAGAGACGACAGATACATCATCACCGAGGATAGCGATTTTGGGAAGGGCGACACCGAAAAGGCAAAAGAGCACAACGACGTCCTGCACCATCTCACCAATCAACTGCAATTAACAGTTCATGACTCAAATGAAGCGCTTTCGTTTCTATGATCACACGGACCGGGATCGGGCAATATTCAATATAGAATCAGGAGCATGTTAGTATATGGAAATACCGTTACTTAATGACATAGTCATCATATTCGGACTATCCATCGCTGTACTCTTCATATTCCATCTGATCCGGGTGCCCGCGATCGTGGGATTTCTCCTGACCGGGATACTGGCGGGACCTCACGGACTGGGGCTTATAAAAGCTGTCTATCAAGTCGAAGTTTTAGCTGAGATAGGCGTCGTACTTCTGCTCTTTGCGATCGGACTCGAGTTCTCCTTAAACCGCATGGTGCAGATCAAGAGATCGATCCTGCTTGGCGGCTCGCTTCAGGTATTGCTAACCATCGTGGCTGTTTTTTTCATATCCATGCAGATCGGTCTCACATCTGACGAATCGATCTTCATGGGATTTCTTATAGCGCTCAGCAGCACGGCAATCGTTCTCAAACTCATTCAGGAACGGGCTGAAATCGACAGCCCCCACGGGCAGGCGACCCTCGGCATCCTGCTCTTCCAGGATGTTATCATCGTTCCGATGATGCTGTTTACGCCTCTACTGGCTGGAGCAACCGGTGATCTGGGTGAGTCCCTCATCATCCTTTTGGCAAAAGGGATCGGCATCGTCCTGCTGGTGGCAGTTGGTGCCAAGTGGATCGTGCCGCAGGCGCTGTACCAGATCACAAGGACGCGGAGCCGGGAACTGTTTCTGCTGAGCGTTTTTATGATCTGTCTCGCAGTTGTGTGGCTGACCTCCAGTATGGGACTCTCCCTCGCACTGGGTGCATTTCTGGCAGGCTTGATCATCTCCCAATCGGAATATAGCCATCATGCGCTCGGTAATGTCTTGCCCTTCCGCGATGTCTTTATGAGCTTCTTTTTCGTCTCGATCGGGATGCTCTTAGATCTCGATTTTCTTTTCCAGCAGCCCGGACTCATTTTGCTGATTGCCCTCTGCTTTCTGGCATTAAAAGCCGTCATCGCTTGTTTCGTGGCTTTTTTACTCGGATTTCCACTCCGCACTGCGATCTTAGTGGGGCTTGCACTCTGTCAGGTCGGTGAGTTTTCTTTCATCCTCTCAAGGACCGGCGTTGAACATGGCTTGCTTGCAGGGGATGCATACCAGTTTTTCCTGACCGTCTCTGTCTTGACCATGGCAGCGACACCGTTTATCATAGCACTGGCGCCTCGCATTGCAGAGATCACATTGCGGTTGCCACTGCCCGGAATATTAAAATCAGGCCGGCATCCTGTGCAAGTGGCGGATCGTGCTCACAAACAGGATCATTTAATCATCATTGGCTTTGGGGTAAACGGCAGGAATGTGGCGCGAGCCGCCGGGATATCAGGTATCCCATACACAATCCTTGAAATGTGCTCGGAGATCGTGAGGGATGAACAAGCAAAGGGCGAGCCAATTTATTATGGCGATGCAACCCATGAGGCGGTATTTCAGCACGCAGACATCAAAGATGCAAGAATTGTGGTGATAGCCATCTCCGACCCCGCTGCAACCCGTAGAATCACCGCAATCGCCAGGAGACTTAACCCAAAGATTCATATCATTGTAAGAACGCACTATCTTCAGGAAATGAAGCCCCTGTATGAATTAGGGGCTGACGACGTTATTCCGGAGGAGTTTGAGACCTCTGTGGAGATATTCACCCGGGTTCTGGTGAAATACCTCATACCCAGAGATGAGATCGAGAGCTTCATAGCTGAAGTACGGTCAGATGGTTACGAGATGTTTCGAAGCCTTTCAAAAGAGCCAGAATCTTTTCCGGGCTTGAAATGTCATCTTCCAGGATTCGAGATCGCCACGTTGCGGGTTTTTAAGCGAGCGCCCGCGGTTGGATGGACGTTGGCTCAGATCGGGCTTCGGAAGAAGTGTGGTGTCACAGTGCTTGCAGTGCGCCGGGACTCGCAGATGCTATCCAATCCGGACGGGGACCTGCACTTCTGTGCCGGCGATCTTATTGTTGTCATCGGACCGCCGGATAAGATTGCCAGGGTCATGGTTTTATTCGATAACCCGGAAGATGGGGACGCGGTAATTAACACGTGAGCTATAAGATGGTGGAAGTATGATCGCACACATCACAGGAATTCTCGATAGAGAATCGCCAGATCGAGGAGGTCATACTTGAAAAAAGATCACCAATATGGCAGTGTTCGGGTATATGGTGGGCGCAGCAACCGACCGGGCGCATAGAGCTCGGTTAGTTTTAAGTATCGTGGCTGATATACTGATCAATAGGTATAGGGCGATGCGGTTGTATGGTGGGCGGTACGTTGCTTACCATGCACAAGCCTTGTATCTTACACGTCCATCAAGACGCGAGGTAGGTCTCATGACTGAAGAAGAGGTTAGAATAGAATCTAAAAGGGAGATATACGACAGTCTTCCAAAACTCGTCGTGTATGTGAGTATTGCAATCTTAATTTATCTGTTTGCAATACTGGTATTTA
>CBDAFH010000225.1:0-4937 GCA_965195165.1 uncultured ANME-2 cluster archaeon
CTGAACAGTTCGAGTTGTGCCGCTGCGACTAATTCCGGCTCACCCCTTTAAGAATGCTGTTTGACTCCTCAACACATCGGCCGAGCACTGCTTCGGAAGTCCCGACCACTTCCATCCCGGCAGCGCCAGCATGTCCGCCGCCGGAGCCGTGATACTCGAGACCGATGTCACGCATCATCTCCCCGAGATTGATGCCGCATCTGATCGCATCCCGCTTTGCGCGTCCGCTCACCTTCGTTATCCCGTCCCTCGCCGTTCCCACGAATGAGATGTCCGCACCGATGTTTGTAAGCGCAGTGGCGACGGCAGCCCCGAACGAATCCGCCTCTGAGATGGCGAAGATCCAGTCATCGAGCTTCAGGATATTGGCGCGGTTTGCTGATTCGAGTACAGTGGTGCGCATCGAGATGTCCTGTGGTGTGCTCGCGAGCAGATCGAGAGCCTCGCTGTAGCTGACCCCGCCTAAGTCTATGAGGTCGGCAATCGCTCGAAACGAACCTGTTGTGGCATGTTTGAAATGCCCTGTATCCGTGATGATGCCGGTCATGAGCGCAAGCGCTGTGCGCTCCCTGATCGGAGCGTTCATGCATTTCAGGACGTTGACGACGATCTCCGCAGTCGAGCCGGCAAGCCTGTGCAGGTAGAAGCTTGCATCATCGATCAACTGGGAGACTGAATGGTGATCGATCACGCAGTAATCGCCGAGCACCAGATCGTTTAATTGCGACTGGGTCGATGTGTCCACAACCACCGTAAAATCGTAGTCGGACGGATCTGGCGCATACACGACCTCGATCTCCAGTTGATCGACCAGCATGGAAGCCACCCTGCCACAGTAATCCGCAACACCCACCGTGCCGCCGAAAGACTCGGCAAGCGCAAACGCACTCGATACCGCATCCGGGTCAGCATTGCGATGACCGAGAAAGAGGACGTTTTGGTAGTTTAACATCTGGTCATAGAATGTTATTTCATCGATGTTCATGATATGTGGGATGCGGTCAGAGTTCAAAAGTTTGATGTGGCTGCCCCGGCGGTAAGTTTTGTGTAGCAGGTGAGATTATTCCGGAACTTGGGTATAACTCCGCATACCGCCCCTATCCAAAACTTAATGTGACGCGTGCACCATCTCGGTTATATGAAGATAGCGATTCTTGGCGGGACCGGTGACATCGGCGAGGGGTTTGCGCTTAACTGGGCAGAAAACCACCACATCCGCATCGGCTCACGCAAAGCAGACAAGGCAGAGGCGGCAGCCGAAAGCTACAGAGATGCGCTTACAGGTCAAGGAATGAAAGGCGACATTCTGGGATTTGATAACATGGCCGCAGCCGAGGGTGCCGACGTAATCATACTCACAGTACCTCACGAACACGTCTCAGGAGTGATCGATACTGTGCGCCCGGTGCTCGATCGCCAGATCATCATCACTCCGGTCGTTCCGATGACCAAATCCGAATATTTCGAGTACATTCCTCCGGAACAGGGGAGTGCGGCAGAGGAGATTTCAGAGATGCTGCCAGAGGGCATCTGCTTGGTTGCGGCATATCACACAATCGCCTCAGGGAGGCTGTGCAGTCTCGATCCTGCATTCAGGTGCGATGTGATGATCTGCGGCGATGACCGCCATTCAAAGGATGTCGTGATCGACCTCACCGACGAAATCGAGTGCCTGCGTCCGCTGGATGCCGGTCCGCTCGCAGCAGCAAGGACGATAGAGTCGTTGACACCGATGCTGCTCAATCTCGCCATGCTAAATAACCTGAAAGATCCGAGCATCAAGATCCTGTAAGATTACGATGTCACTTGATTCCCTGCGTCCGCATGCACAAAGCATCTTAAAGCCGCTTGTTAGGGTCATATCCCGCACGGCGATAACGCCTGATGCCCTGTCAGTCATCTCCCTTGTCTTTGCGATCTCTGCAGGAATGCTGTATGCGGTGTCGGGGGACCGCACAACGCTCGTGCTTGCTGCCGCTGCGCTGGTGCTCTTAAACGGGGTTGCGGATGCGATGGACGGGGAACTTGCGAGAAGTTCAGGCACCGCTGGCAAGCGCGGCGATTTCCTGGATCATGTGATCGACCGGTATGCCGATGTCTTTATCATCTGCGGGATATTCTTCGGAGCTTATGTGGACTGGCGGATCGGAGTTGCTGCGGTCGTTGGCACGCTTCTCACCAGTTATCTTGGTGTGCAGGCGCAGGCAGTCGGGGTTGGCAGGTATTATGGCGGAATACTCGGGCGGGCTGACCGTCTTGTAATTATAATGCTTGCAAGTATCCTTTACTTCCTGTATCCTCAGGAGATCTACGGATTTTCATTTCTCGGGTGGTCGATAGTGTTGATAGCGATAGCAAGCAATTTAACAGCGATCCAGCGATTCGTGCATATCTGGAGGGTGCTTTCCTGATAGGTTCTGATCGTGGTAATATTTCCCGATGTACGTACGTCTGCTGTGAATTTGGTATATCAATTTGCATAATGATGGTAAATCATTTGGAATTTTGGTGCAGTAATGTTTTTATAGTATGTAGTGCTGGTTGATCTATGCAAATATTGCAATCGAAGTATGGAGGTAAAACACTATGAAGAAAATAATAGGGATCGTAATGGTACTGCTGATGCTGATGTCGGTGACAGTTGCATGGGCAGGCGTGAATAAAGACGCACAACCAGATAGGACTGACGATGGTTTGGGTTTACAGATCTTTGAAAACCGCGAACTTAATGTTCCGAGCGAAGAGGATTTTGTCGATGATGAGATTCTTGTCAAGTTCAAACCCGGGGTTGGGAAGGCTAAAGTAGACAAGATCAATTCTAAACATGGATCCTTTGTAAGACATACAAGTCCGTACACCGGAACCAGAAGGATAGCAATACCCGAAGGTAAAACAGTTGCCGAGATGGTTAAGCTATATCAAGCAGAGGATGCGGTTGAGTATGCAGAACCGAATCACATTGACCGTGCTTTGATGGTTCCAAATGATCCCGGTTATTGTCTGCAATGGCATCTTGACAATACTGAATATGGCGGGATTAACATGGAATCAGCATGGGAGATCTCAACAGGAGCCGGAGTCATAGTAGCGGTACTGGATACAGGAGTGGCTTATGAGCATCACGAAGAATTCGTTGATGGTCCTGGACATAGAGATTCCTGGATAATTTATGATCAGGCACCGGACTTAGCAGGCACTAACTTTGTACCAGGGCATGATTTCGTTAACGATGATGAGCATCCAAACGATGATAATTCTCATGGCACTCATGTCGCTGGCACTATCGCTCAGACAACCAATAATGGCAAGGGCGTTGCAGGTGTAGCATTTAATTGCTCAATAATGCCCATAAAGACACTAAATGCTGATGGTTCAGGTACACATACAGATTTTACTGATGGCGTCTATTTTGCTGTTGATAACGGTGCAGATGTCATAAGTTATAGTGGAGGCGGTTCGGATTCAATTACCAAAATGGATGCTGTTACGTATGCTTATGACAACAATGTTACTTTCGTCGCTGCTGCTGGCAATGATGGACCAAATGGGCCTTCCAGTTATCCTGCTGCTTATGATGCATATTGCATCGCGGTTGGTGCAACCAGATACGATGAAACCGTAAGCTATTATTCGACTACTGGTGATTATGTGGACATAGCCGCCCCCGGTGGAGACGTGAGGGTAGATCAAAACGGTGACGGATGTGGTGACGGAGTTCTACAGAACACTTTCGATCCCAACACCAAGAATCCCCAAGACTTCGGTTACTGGTTCTTCCAAGGCACCTCCATGGCAACTCCTCATGTTTCTGGGGTAGCAGCTTTGTTAATTGCTAATGGAGTTACAGGTCCTGATAATGTCAGAGAGGCTTTAGAATCCACAGCAGAAGATAAAGGAGATGGTTGGGATCCGGCATATGGCTGGGGAATAGTGGATGCCTATGCTGCTTTACAATGGACGGCGACGTCCAATAATCAACCAGTCGCTGATGCCGGTAGCCCATACTCCGAGACGGAAGATGTCACCATCACCTTTGATGGATCAGCTTCTTATGACCTCGGTGATGACCCGCTGACATATGCTTGGGACTTCGGTGATGGCTCAACTGGAACCGGTATAAATCCGACCCATGCATATACCGCTGGTGGAACTTACACAGTCACTTTGGTTGTAAACGATGGCAAAGTGAACTCTGAACCGTCCACTACAACTGCTGATATAACTGAAGTCAATGATCCACCGGTAGCGGACGCAGGCTCAGACCAAACTGCTTTGGTGGACGAGGTTGTGACCTTCGATGGTTCAGAATCCTATGACGACGGCACCATAACTGCTTATGATTGGGGCTTTGGTGACGCGACCACCGGAACTGGTATGACAACGACCCACGCTTACGAAGCGGCAGGGACGTACACCGCTAACCTCATAGTCACCGACAATGGCAGATTAACGGGCACAGATACAATGATAGTGACAGTAACTGAAGTCCCTGCCTACACTATGCACATAGACTGCATCGAAATGTCAACAGATAGCAGAAGCGCGGGTCGAAACACATTTGTATGGGCAGTAGCAACGGTAACAATTGTTGATGCCGATGAAAATCCAGTTGCAGGTGCAACGGTATCTGGTCATTGGAGCGAAGCAACAAGCGATATCGATTCTGGAGTAACAGATGACAATGGACAGGTATCGCTAAACTCAGATTGGGTGAAGAATCCTTCAGGTGAAACGACATTCACTTTCACGGTGGATAACGTCGTCCTCAGCGAAGAATGGACCTACGATCATAGTAAAAACGTAGAGACAAGTGACAGCACAACAGTGTACAATATTTAAAAGGAGGTTTTCCTCCTTTATCTTTTATTTTTTTGATTCAATCAGATCGGAAGAGCGTCGTGTAGGGAAAGAGTGTAGATCTCGGTGGTCGCCGTATC
>CBDAFH010000226.1:0-3706 GCA_965195165.1 uncultured ANME-2 cluster archaeon
TAGTGCTCAATATCGGAAACGGGCACACGCTCTGCGCAATACTCATGGATGAGCGCGTAACAGGCGTATTTGAGCACCATACGAGACAGCTGGACATCGGGACGCTTGATACCTACATCGAGAAACTTGCAGACGGGACGCTGACGTTTGAGGAGATCTTCGAGAGCGGCGGGCATGGCTGCTACATTGAGGCGGTTCCTGACACCATGCCGCAGGTGATCGTTACAGGACCTAACCGGTACATCGCAGAACAGAGCAGGCACGACGTCACGTTTGCGGCACCGCACGGCGATATGATGCTGACCGGATGTTTCGGGCTGATCAAAGGGCTACTATCTACGAAAGGTGATCGTTAATGGCGGATCCTGGGAATCGCACGTTGTACGATCACAAATGCACAGTATGCGGCACATGGATGGAGACGACTGTCAAAAAAAGTAAGAAAGGGGCAAAGATCATTATGTACTTCTGCCCCGAGTGCGGATTTTCGTATAGTGTGCAGGAGTGATCCCTAAATCGATGTCCCTTCGGTCTGTGTCAGTTCCCCAAACCTTTGCATCAACTCTTTCGTGATAGTCCCGACCGATCCATCGCCGACCGGACGCCCATCGACCGTCGTGATCGGTGCGATCTCGGCTGCGGTGCCGGTCACAAAGACCTCGTCCGCGGTATACAGGTCAAAGAGCCCGAGATCGGTCTCCAGCAGGGGGTAGCCGATATCCTGTGCGATCTCGATGGCTGCTGCGCGCGTGATCCCGCGCAGGTTGTTCATGACCGTTGGCGTCGAGATTGTACCGTTTTTTATGATAAAGATGTTATCGCCGGATCCTTCCGAAATATTCCCGCGCACATCAAGGATGATCGCTTCATCGCCGCCTTTGTGGTTCGCTTCGATCTTTGCAAGGATGTTGTTGAGATAATTCATGGACTTGATATTCGGGGAGAGCGATTCCGGCGCATTCCTCCGCACCGTGACCGTGACTGCTGAAAGCCCTTTGTCATACAGATCGCCGTACATCGCGCCCCATGGCTGGGATATGATGAACACATTCGGCACCGGGCACTTTCTTGGATCGAGACCGAGATCGCCGACCCCTCTGGAGACGATCGGTCGTATGTACGCGTCCACAAGACCATTGACACGAAGCGTTTCGAGGATGGCTTGTTTCATCTCATCCTTCGAGAGCGGAATATCCAGCATGATCGCCATCGCAGAATCGTATAAACGGTCGATGTGCTCATCCAGACGGAAGACACGCCCGTTGTATGCGCGTATGCCTTCGAAGACGCCGTCGCCGTATAAAAAGCCGTGGTCGTAGATCGAGGTCACTGCCTGATCCTGTGGCACGAAATCACCATTCGCATAAACCTTAAGCATATACTCACCTGCATACCGTTATCGCCGGATCGCTTATAGATGTTACGACGGTAACAGGAATAACAGAAGACCTGTGTTATGGCATGGGCCCGAGTTTCTGCCGGGCACGCAGATCTGCAAACAGGTTCGCAGGTTTGGTCTTGTGATCTGTGCACCTGCCGGAAGGAAAATCGGTAGCGTCCCGGAGTTCAGGATATGTGAGGCGCGATTAATCAACTCACGACACCGTCAATTACCCCTCCCTGTCGGAAGGGGCTTGAGACTCGTCTCGGAAGAGATGGTCTCGTCTGGGCTATCGACAACAAGCCCCTGAACCTCCAGGTCATGCCTGAAGGCTCGTGTTCGCGCTTCTATGTTCATTGCGCCAACAAGATCGGCATTTAGCGCATAACCACACACCTCGCATAGAAACGACCTGCCATTTCGGTTGTTTCTGCTTATATGTAAGCATGTTGGGCACGTTTGCGAGGTATACCGCGGATCGATATATATCACAGCGATACCCATCTCATGCGCTTTATACTCTATAAAAGTCTGCAATTCTCTAAACGCCCAACTATTGTGCTTATACCGCTGTTTTTTTCGCACTTTGGTTCTTTTCCTGATTCCGGTCAGGTCTTCCAGACCTATCACAGACACGTTGTCCTCGATTGCGGACTCTATTACCTGTCTCGAAATAACATGATTCACGTCTCGCATAAACCGTTTTTCTCGCCCTGATTGGTGCTTTAACACCCTTGTTGCAGACCGAGTGTCTTTTTCTTGGAGTCGCTTTCGTTGTTTTAAGTATATGTTTCGGATATTCTTTATTTCGCCTCCTGTAAAGAATTTACGCCGACCATTGGTTGTGAATGTGACTGCTAAATGGTTTATACCAACATCGATACCCATAAAATTTGATGCTTGCGTTATATCTGGCTCTTCTATCTCTTTTTCACAAACCAGATGAAAATAGTAATTACCATCTTTATGTTTAACCAATTCGGATGCCTGATACTTCCATGATCCATCGAAAAATTGTTCTGCATACCGATAATTCATGATCCCATATTTTTGCCGACCGTCTAAAGTAGTGATACTTATTTCATCATGGTTTATCGAAAAATCCCGCCCATAAGAAAACTTGATGTTGGTCGGTGCGAACTTCAGAAGTTGCCAACATGTCTCGCCGTTTCTTATCTGTGCTTGCAGCGTTTTGTACGCTCCGGCGGTCTGCCTTGCTACATTACAACTCATCTGTGATTTTAACCCAATCTCTGATCGTAGGTGCGCATACGTCAATTTCTGGAGTTTCATCGCACCCATCGGTTTGTTGTTTGCATGTACAACAGTGGATGCGTAATCCATCCCTTCCGTGAACTTATCGATGGTTTTCTCTATCCTATGGTCTTCATCTGTTGTGAGTTTCAAGATAATGGTTTTCGAGACCTTCACAATGACATCTTTCACACAATACCTTATGAATTTTTCTATGTGAATGCGTGCAATTTCTCCCCACCCTTTCGGATGGAGACTCCTTGCACAAAAGTTGAAGTGTGGAACCGTGAGAGGTTGTAATGCACAAAAGCGACCGCGCCATAACCCGGTGACGACCATGAAACCAGCCAACGCAACGATCATTGATGTCATAGACGAGACCCCATCGGTCAGATCGTTCGTCTTTGATCTCTCGCTTGAGTTCACACCGGGGCAGTACATCATGGTCTGGGTGAGGGGCGTTGACGAGGTTCCGATGTCGCTATCAGACCACAACATGATCACAGTGCAGCGGGTTGGGGATGCGACCTCCGCGATCTTCGAACTTGCCCCCAGAGACACCGTTGGCATCAGGGGACCTTATGGCAGGGGTTTTGATATCACTAATCCCGTGCTGGTCGTTGCAGGAGGGGTCGGTGCAGCACCGCTTGCCCCACTTGCAGAGGCGGCGCACGGGAGAGGTTATGATGTGCTGACACTGCTCGGCGCACGCACGCGCGATGAACTCCTGTTCCAGCGCCGGTTTGGGGATGCGGGAGAGGTCATGGTCGCAACCGATGACGGCTCTGCCGGATTTCACGGAAGGGTCACCGATCTGCTGGATCACGGGATGACTGATCGATGCATCCGCTCCTGCGGTCCTGAGCCGATGATGTATACGCTCCTTTCGATGCTTGATAGGGGGCAGCGCGGGAATGCACAGTTCAGTCTGCACAGGTACATCAAGTGCGGGCTTGGAATCTGTGGCGCCTGCTGCATCGACCCGTCAGGCGAGCGTGCGTGCGTGGACGGACCTGTCTTTTATGGCAGCGAACTGGTCGGCTCTGAGTTTGGCAGGTACAGACGCGGGGC
>CBDAFH010000227.1:0-5593 GCA_965195165.1 uncultured ANME-2 cluster archaeon
AAGTCACTATACCCCGCACTTAAGTACAAGGCTTGTACCTATCGTTTTAGTGTTCGGCTTGGCTGCACCAGCGCTTTGTATGTGAACAGTCTGCACCAAAACCGTATGTTGATCACGGCGAAGTTCTCCCTGTTCCATACACCGTAAATCAGAACTTATCCCACATAAAACCCCCGTGAACCGGACTGCACAACACCACAAGCCATGGCAACCCCGGTCAAGAGAGTCCATATTCACCTGAAGCACTTAACGCACGATATGATCACATCGCCTGCTTCTGTCAGATCCATAGCCATAGCCATCCCGGAATCCAGATCATCCGCTTCGCAGTCGCTCTCTATGCCAACCGTGATGAAGCGGTTGATAAAGTCCCGGTTCCGCCCGATCAGTCCTACCGCCTCGTCCGTGTCAAGCCCCTCGCAGACGTTGTACTCCTCGATCCCGATGATCATAACGACCCTCCCGTTATCTGCGATGCGTCTGACATGGTCGATCGCAGATTCCGCAGACGGTATGTTCATGCCTGAGTTCGAGTTATCAACGACAGTCCTGCCATCGATCTCCAGGATCTTCATTCTCCCGCTTACGCCGCTGAAACCGTCGAGAAAAGACTTTATGCAGTCCGGATCGGTGTTCATCGATATTGCCGCGGAAACCGTGGCAAGAATTGCGGTTCGGTACGAGAAGATGTCATAGTCCTTGACCGTGAACTCGATGCTCCGGCTCATCGCTGTAACGACCGCATATTCATGGTCGATCTCCTCGAAACGCACGTCCACCCCATCCCTTCCAGCCCCCCCGTCCCCAAATGTGAGGATGTTTGCAGCCGGGTCAGGGGTTACACCGACATCGCGGTTCAGAACCAGCGTTGATCCGGGTTTTGCACGATTCACCATCTGCATCTTCGCGCTGGACGCTAGTCCGGTCTTGTTTGCGATCAGGTAATCACCCGTTAGCGTGGTGATGATGCCTGTGTCTGCAAGCCCTGTGCCGCCGAGCGAGACCTCGAAGATGAAGATATCCGGTTCCAGGTCCGGTTCGGCTTTGACCGATTCCACCGCCCTGATGATGCTTGCCGGCGCAATGCTCCACTTTGCGATCGTTCTTGCACTGCTGCCGCCACCTCCATCTCCGCCCCTGCCATCCCAGTACTCAACACCTGCGCTGGTATGCGAGACGATTTTTTTACCGCTGCACGATGATAGTATTCCTGCGAGCATTCGTACAGTGCTCGTCTTCGCGGTCGTGCCGGTCACCTCGACGACGTGGTACCGCTCGAGACGCTGTTTCAGGATCTCGTAGACCGCGGCATGGTGCGTGATCACCGGTACCGGCACGTCCGCGGCGCGCGCATCATGAAGCGTCTTGTACGCAGAATCGAGATGCACGGGCGCAACGATCAGATCGAAATCGCCTGCATCCGGCGGTTCTGTCAGAACCGGGATGCCTGACGATTCGAGGTCGCGGCGCGCTTCGTCGCTGACAGTGCCATACACATCGACAGCGGTGACCGCATCTGTCTCTGTGAGAGACTGCGCGATCAGATCGCCGCCGTGCGTCAGATCGAGCACCGCGATATTCATATTCAGCGTGAAAGTGCTTCTTCTGCCCTCTTGTACGCAAGTTCAGCGATACATGCATCTGCGCCGAGCGGGTCGGCATAAACGATACCGACCGACTTCCCGTCGATCTCTGTCGTTGCTCTCTTATCCTCGTTCAGATTCAGTTCCTTTGGGATGTCCTCAAGCGTGTGGACGCCGTGCGCAAGGAAGATTGGGAGCGCAACGATCTTGTCAACGCCGGTTCCAGCGAAACTCTCCAGCCCCTGCTTCAGAGTCGGTTTGTCCATGTTCAAAAACGCTGTCCGCACGACGACATCGCCCTGATCAGTGATCATCCCGGATATCGTCTCAACGAGTTCCTTGTTGTACGGAAGTGTGCTTCCGTGTCCGAGTACCAGTATACCTGTGTTCATAGATTTGTCTCCTGTGTTACGTAGAATGTTGGATGGTAACTATCATTGTTAAACCCATCGACGCGCGACCGACCAACCGTTATACTTATATACCAGAGACGACAGATGTATAGTTGTCATTATCATTATGATAATGAGGTGGTTATCATGGCATGGACGAAAATAGAAAATGTGTGGGAAGATCTGGATGAGGTGCTCTGCGGCGCAGTGTGCCTCATCTTTGGGTGGGGTTCAGCCACGCTCAGCCACGAATGCTTTCACTTAATGGTCGCACGCTCGCTTGGACTTACAGCAACGCTTGGCGAGGTCACCCTCACCACAGGGTCGGTGTTCGTGCAGGGGAACATGACCTCGGTCGAGACGATGCTCGTGGCGGTCGCGGGCAGTCTCGGGTTGATCATAGTCGGGCTGCTAATGATCCACTCGTTTGAAAACAAGATGGTGCACATGATCGGGGTGGTTTTCCTGTGCAGGGCGTGGATCGATGCCCTTCCGCTCTTCGATCTGGATGGCGGGATATTTGTGCAGTCCGCATGTAGCGCTCTTGGAACTGCAGGACTCCTTGCAGCATGGATCTTCGTGATCCTCGAGATTCTCGTAAGCGGCGGCGCAATCGCACACGTGATCAAGAGTGGGTCTATCTAACGCTCCTTTGTGTTATACTATTACAGTGTCAGGTGTGCCTTCTCCGGCACACCTTGCATCTGTGACGACTTTTTTCAAAGATTGGTGTTTTTGTTTTTTACCAATCTGATGGATCAATGGCAGGGAGAAGAACGTTTAATATGCGGGGATTTATAAACGTAATTTGAAATTTCAGTTGCGGCGGTATGCAAACATGAAACGACCACTCACCATCGGGATCATCCCCCCGATCATTGCAGTCTCTCTCACGCTTACGCTCAGTCTCACAGGATGCATCACAGAGCAGGAGCCGGAGTGGGACGTAACCAACGACGGGTTTTTGAGGTACCAGATGCCCGCGCTGGATCCGGATCCGGATCCCCTGCCAGAATTACGCGAAGAAACTGATAATTACACGCTCTACGAAGTTTTTTATAAGAGCAGGGGGGCAGATATCGAAGGGCTCATCCGGATACCGAAGAATCAGTCCGGAAAACAAGTTCCTGGAATCGTACTGCTCCCTGGTGCAACCGTGACAAAGGAGGGTGAACAGGGGCTTGCCAGATACCTCTGCGATATCGGGTATGCGAGTATCGCTATCGACCAGCGCAATCTCGGCGGCATCAACATGGAAGGCGATCTCAGGATGTTTCTGAACGGAGAGGAGCCTGTGCAGCACAAGATGGTGTATGATGCCCTCTCTGCGGCAGAGGTGCTGCGGCGGCAGCCGGAGATCGATCCTGACCGGATTCTGTATCTCGGCGAGAGCAACGGCGGCAGGTTCGCGATCATCGGATGCGCTCTTGACGAGAGGGCGCGGGGTGTTGTTGCGATCAGTACGTGCGGCTACGGGATCGATGCGCTGGTCGCTTCAGCGCGAATGAAAGACCCTGAAGTGATCCGGTTTTATCGATCGGTTGATCCCGATACGTATCTGGATGAGATCAGCCCGAGAACGTTTGTGATGATCCATTCCTTAAACGATCCGGTCATTCCATATAGTAGCGCACAGCAGACTTACATAAAAATCGGTGAGCCGAAATCGCTGCATGTAATCGAGGCAGAGGGGCACGGGTACAACGCTTCCATGAATCCGTTTCTGGAAGCGGAACTTGCGAGGGTCTTCTCTTAAAACCCGTATCTGGCAAGAAATCCCACTCACGCCAGAGCCGTCCAGATCGCGCCAGCCACGATGCCACCGATAGCGGTTGAGACCATGGGCATGATGCTGGTGGATGGGCAGATAGACCATACCGATCCGCTCCGCGCTGATATGATAAAGGAGGCAGGCACAACTGCACCAGTTGAATTTAGTAAGGATGACTCAAGGGAGGTGTTTGATGCGGTGTCGAAAGAACTTGAGAAGTTTGAAACAAGGATCAGGGAATGGCACGAACCTGATATATGGGAATTGATCGGGTACGAGCCACCGGTTGCGGATGTGTGATTTTGGCGCAGATCGATTAGGTTTAAATAATACCGGCCACAAACGTATGAAATGGGATGATCCATACGGCAGGGTGCTGCCTGCTGAAGAGGCGAATGTTTTTATAACAGGGGTTTGCACTTGTAATATAATGAGGAGTATAGCGGGGGGCGATACAGTATGGGTGATTTCACAGATCAGATAAAAGTATTATCCGACAAAGTATTCGAATTAATAGAGCATGTGGAAACGGAAGAGGCAACAAAGAATGCTCTTATCATGCCATTCATCAGAGCTCTGGGGTACGATGTTTTTAATCCTAAGGAAGTTAAACCTGAGTATACGTGCGACTTTGCAGAAAAACAAGGAAAAAAAGTTGATTATGCTATAATAAAAGATGGAAAACCGTTTATGCTTTTTGAATGTAAAGCTGCGCACGTCTATCTAAACAATAACTATGCGTCCCAACTTCGTCACTATTTTACGGATACTGATGTAAAATTGGCAGTTCTTGCCAATGGAGTTATTTACAAATTTTATACCGACATTGAAAAATCGCATGTAATGGATACAAAACCATTTCTCGAGTTTGACATGCGCGACATAGATTACACTCTTGTGAAAGAATTGGAAGCCTATGGAAAAGATTCGTCAGTTGATATAGTGGAATTACACAAAAGGGCAGAGAAGTTAAAATACTCGAAACAAGTAAAAGAAATTTTTGAGAAACAACTCGATTCACCCTCTGGCGATTTTGTTAACTTTTTCATAAAAGGGGTTTACTCTGGCGCAAAACCACGAAATATCAGGAAGGAGTTTGAAGCTATTATACCGGATGCTTTAAAAGAATTTATCGCCAAAAAATGCAAGGATAGTGTAACAGTAAAACCACCATTCACGCCAGAAATTGATGATGATGCGCAAGGGAATGGGGGCGAGAACGGTGGAAATGGAAAAAAAAGGATTGACACAACACCTGAAGAGCGAGAAGGTTTTAATATTGTTTGTGAGATATTGCAGGAAATTACTGATATCGATAGAGTTGTTTTGAAAGATCTGCTAAGCTATTGTCATGTTCTGCTGGATAACAAAAAACGGATTTGCACATTCTATTTCGATAAGAAACAAAAGTACATTGGACTCTTCGACTCTAAAGGAGAGGAAAAGGTGCCGATAGATAAATTGAGCGATATTCACAATTACGCTGATAAACTTAAAGCAACTATCGATTATTACGATGGGCTGATGGACATAAAAGTGATGCAATTTGAATTCTGGAACGGATTCAAAGAATATGTTCAAAGCAAACCCACTTCACTGCGATTAAAACACAAACCTCATCCTCAACCCTGGTACAATATCAATCTCGAACGCTCAAAGTCACACATCAGGTTAAGTGTCAATACAAAATCAAACGTATTAACGTGTGAGATTTATATTCCAGATTCTAAAGAATTATTTAACGAACTTCTAAAACATAAAGATGAGATTGAAGAGGAATTGAATGAGATATTAGAATGGATGGAGTTACCTGATAAAAATGCAAGCAGGATAAAAATTTCAAAATC
>CBDAFH010000228.1:0-10661 GCA_965195165.1 uncultured ANME-2 cluster archaeon
TTGCACTCGTGAAATGGAGTTTTCGGTTTTAGTCCCCGATCTTTTTTGGTGTGGAAGATTTGCCACTCGTTTTCAAAGATAAAATCTCTGGTCCACTGTTCTTCGCCCGTCTGTTCCGTGCTCATCTCAGTAGACCTGCCATAAGGCATATACTCGCGAACTTCGCCCGCAGGCGGCGTATCGCTTCCAGTGCGCCCGGTCAGCTCCGCCACGATCAGAGCAACGAGTGCTTTTTCGCTGGTATCGGTCGGGTGATAGCTCATGTGTCCCCCTCCGCTCTACTCGTGTGCTCTTGAATCAAGCGGCGTTCACGTTTCAATTCGAGCCGCAGGTCCTCTTCGCTTGGCAGTTGCAGCCTGTAACGGCTCGCGAATATCTGCTGGTTTTCGTCCCCCAGCACATAACGGACGACGGCATCGTTCTTCTCAGCACAGAGAATCAGTCCCACCGTTGGATTGTCATCCGCGGACAGGATCTCCCGGTCATAATAGTTCATATACATCTGCATCTGCCCGAGGTCTCCGTGGTTCAGTTTGTCAACCTTGAGATCGATTACAACATAGCACTTGAGCCGGGCGTGATAGAAGATCAGGTCAGGATAGAAATGATCGCCGTCCAGTGTTAATCGGATCTGCCTGCCGATGAAAGCAAAGCCAGACCCCAACTCCAGCAAAAAGTCCTGAAGCCGGGAGATTAATGCGCTTTCCAGTTCGCTTTCAACCAGTCTGGGGGACTCCGGCAGGTCCAGGAATTCCAGCACATACGGATCCTTGATGACATCCACTGGTTGCTTTGCGGCTTCTCCCTGATTCGCAAGTTCCATCATGCCTGCCTTGTCCCGGCTCTTCAGCAGGCGCTCGTAGTAGAATGAGTGAATCTGGCGCTCGAGTTGACGCACAGTCCAGCCATTGCGTGCCGCTTCGAGTTCATAGAAAGAGCGGGTGTGCTCGTTTTCGACCCTCATGAGTGCTCGATAGTGAGACCAGCTCAAATCCGGGTGAAATCCCTTGCGAGGTTCGCCACCCGCCAGATAATGTTTCTCTTGCCGTTCAAATTCACCACCCACCGGGTAGCCTTTTGTTTCCAGCAGTTGGCCACCCATCTGGCGACCTTTGTCCGGTATTGCCAATTCGCTACTCCCTGGGTAGCTTTTTGATTCGGGCAATTGGCTACCCGGTGTGTAGCCAATCTCAGGCATGCGACTTTTGAAGGTAAGATAGAACTGCCGGATATTCTTGAGATGTGCCACCGAGAACCCTTTTCCATAGCGTTCCGCTAACCGCTGTGACAGGTCAGCAATCAGCCGCTTCCCATATTCGGCGCGCTTCTCGCCCTGTTGTTCCTCTTCCACGATCTCCCGCCCCACGAGCCAGTAGGCGATCACCATTTCGCTGTTGACGCTGCGAACCACGTTGGCACGAGCCTGTTCAAGAATCGTTGCCACCCGGTCGAAGAGTGGGGAGTCAGGTTTTGTCGGCTGCTGGTTATTGTTTGGCATCTTGAACCTCCTCGATATCAGGTGCTTCTTCCACCTCTGTGGACTCGACCAATTCTTCGGATACCGTACCCTGGGGTTTTGGGCATGAATGTCCTCTTGTGGGTGGTCGGTGTTTTGATGTTGTGAAGTGGGCGGATATATGGGTTCAACCATGTGAACAGAGAGGGATTAGGTCAATTTAATTCTTTTCAATTTTCTTCATTGCATTAGTAATATAATTCTTTGAAAAAGGAACCATCTTATTATTATCTGGAACTCCAAATTTTTCGTTTTCAAGCCAAATTTGTAACTTTTGAACGGTGTCCCATTTTTCTATATTATGTATTATTATTAGATATAAAAGGATCAAAATTCTATCAATTCCTTCTAATAGATTCGGCGACACGTGTTTCAATTTCTTCTTTCCACCATGGACAATACCACTTCTTGCGTTGTAGAATTTTTTAACGTGTTGTGATATTTTTTTCCTTAAATCCAAATCATCTGTAAGTATTAACGCAATTCGTTCAGATAGAGAATTAGCCAAAGATTCATTGTCATCGAAAATCAATAGACTTTCCATAGAAATTGCGGTTTTTACAATAGCTGATTCTAATAACGGTTCTGTTCGAGATTCAAATAACCATTTCACTGATTTTTCAATTCTTTTGTGTATTTCCTCATCAATGAAACAAACATTCTCTAATTCATTAAACCCACATCTTCGATATCTCGAAATAAAAATATCATCAATCTGAATTCCTTTAGGAATGGAAATCTGCTTGATATTTGTTCTTAAATAATAAAAATCCTTCCCAATTGTTAAATCTAAAACTGTTCTTCTATTTTCTTTTATTTGTAATTTTTTCTTTATTTTTTCTCTATCAGCTGATAAACTTTCAGCCAATACACAAACCATCTCAATCCAATTAGCAAATATCTGTGCTTTAGGAGTTAACGTATCTGGATGTTCCGGTCCATAAATCTCAATTATGGTTGAATCTCCCAAGTCTAAAGCTCTTTGTACATAGAATTTACTAGAAGTTGGAATTCTTTGGAACAAATTTTTCCGGCTTATTAATTCAGCTAATTCATCAGTGGTGTTACAATCAAATTTTACTATTTGACCATCTATTTTAGAAAATGTAAGAGGTTTTATAGAATTTAGAATCCAAGATGATCTTAAATAATATGAGTTTTCCCTAATTCTGTGCCTCCAATCAAGTGAAAATGTCCCATCATCAACTAATTTTATTTGTGCCATACAATGCCCCCAACATCATCAAAAGAACAGAAGGTATCTTCATTCACACGGTCGAATTTCAGATAACGTTGTATATCCAAACTTGGTTCGTATATACATCCCTCTGGCCGAACTTCTCCGCCCTCAATCATATTCGCCCCTCTTATCTGTAAATTATCTAACGGGCTGTCAATCTTTCCTATATTCTTGTTACTCACACGCGTATATATCGCTATCGTCTCCGCTCACGCTTCGACCAATCGAACAGCAAACAACAACACAAAAAAAGAAAACAAATATGGACGCGTCCAATCGCGCCCATATCATCAGTACTGCGTCAGATTATACTTCGTCTTCATCTGCACGTACGAGTCCCAGTCCGTGATCCCGAGGAGTTCGGTCATCTTCTCCATCAGTGGCACCCATGTGTCATCCCATTCCTCTGCCATGTTCCGGAGTCGCCCAAGACCATCGTCCCAGACCATCGTCTCACGGTTGTCCTGCAGGCAGACGAAGAGTTTCGCAGCGCCGCTTTCGGTCTTGTCGTGCTCGAAATGCTCGATGCAGTGTTTCGTATCCCAGCCTCGTGTTACCATTTTTTGGCACCTCACCTGTCGTTACTCTTGTGCATATCGAAGCTCGGGTACCTGACATCATAGCGGTTGATCATGTACTCGACCCGGAAGATGATCGCTTCTACAGCGCCCTCCGGTGTTCCGCTGTCGATTCTGCCTCGCTTGAAGACTTCCGGATACCTCCGTTCGAGTTCCCAGATTTTGTCCTTGAACTGTGGTACGCTGGTCTCGCCACGCATCGTTGAGAGGAAGAGATTGTTTGTCGCAAGCGTGCAATCCGCCATCTCGACATCCTCCTCCGCCTCCGCGATCGCCTTTAGGCGGGACGCCCACTTCGAGCTCCGCTCTATCGTGTGATAGACGAGATCCATGTCACCGTAGACCGTCTCAAACTGGATTCTCGTGTGGCATGCATCGATCATCTTTCTGTATAGTCCTTCTGTTAGCATGTTATCACACTCCTGTTACCGCGTGTGCTGCTGTTTCTGCCCATTGGAATACCAGATCGCCCGGCGCAAAGAATAGCGCAATCAGCGCGATCACTGCGATTGCCAGTACGAAGGTGTACGTCGAGGACTCAACAAATGCCTCGCCCTGTGGCTCGCCCCAGTACATCCGCATGACGACCTTCGCATAGTAGTACACCGAGAGTGCTGAGTTTAGCACGCAGATTATCGCAAGTCCGACGAGCCCTGCCTCAATCGTTGAGAGGAAGAGCACGAACTTACTCGTGAATCCGAAGAGCGGTGGAATACCTGCAAGCGAACAGAGCAGTAGCGCAAACAAAAACGCCGTCATCGGAGCGCGTTTTCCAAGACCGTCGTAGTTGCTGACATGGTTCGGGTCATCGACCTTGTCCTTCGACAGGATCATGTATGCGATTGCTCCAACGGCGATGAAAGCGGCAGCCTTTCCGATTGCGTGCGAGAATGCGTGCATCAGCCCACCTGTGACTGCGAGGTTCACGGCTGAATCAGGTGCATTCCAGTATGCCACTACCACGAAGACGACCGCTATGTATCCTGCGTGTGCGATCGAGGAGTATGCAAGCATCCGCTTGACACTCGTCTGCACGACCGCAAGAATATTACCAACAGTCATCGTCAGGACCGCGAGGATCATGAATGCGATATACCAGTCCACTTTCATCGCAACGAGTCCGACGATGAATATCCTGAATGCCGCAGCGAATCCCATCTTCTTCGATCCCGCAGCAAGGAGTGCCGACACGATCGACGGTGCTCCCTCGTAGGTGTCTGGCGCCCACATGTGGAACGGCACAAACGCCATCTTGAATCCGAATCCTGCGATTAACATAACCATCGCAAGCAGTATCGCAGGCGTTGTAGCCAGACCCGGATTTGCTCCGAAGACCGAAGCTATAGTATCGATGTTCGTCGAACCGGTGAGCCCGTAGATGTAGGACATACCAAAGACCATCAGTGATGAAGATAGCCCGCCGATCAAGAAGTACTTCAGAGCTGCCTCGATCGACTTCGGATTCTTCTTGTCAAAGCCAGCCATCGCATAAGTCGCGATACTGGCGAGTTCGAATCCGATGAAGAGTGTTAGCAAGTCCTTTGACATGGCAACAACCATCATTCCGACGGTTGCAAGCAGCATCATTGAGTAAAACTCATCCTGACGCGGATTGTCACCATACGCTTTCAGCGCTGCGATCGCAACGAGAACTCCGACGATCAAGAACATCGCGTTGAAGATCTGTGCGAATGGATCGACCACGATCGCGCCGTAGAACGGTGCGGAATCGAATGCAACGTTCAAGTTCCATCCCTTAAGCACAAGCCCGAGCGATGTAAGCAGTCCGACAAGGGTTATGTACCCGAGAATCTTCTTCTGCTCGATAAATAGTCCTGTGAGCAGTACTATCACCGCTGTGGCGATCACAATCCCTGCAGGGAGTAGTGCTGTGTAGTCTACCATGGGAATACACCTCCTGGGGGCACATTAATTCCACCTATCGGCAGAATGTCACCGCTTAAGAGGAAGTATTCGGCAGTGGTCTGCATCATGCCTATGATCGGCTCTGGCCAGATGCCGAGTATAACAAAGATGATCGTCCAGATCGCAAGCGGTGTGAACTCATACCACTTGATCTCCTTGACATCTCCGAGGTACTCGTTGTACGGACCAAACATCGTTCGCTGTACAGCCCATAGATGGTAGCCGGCAGTAAACGGAATGCTTATTGCTGCAAGAATCACGAAGATCGGCATCGTGTGGTAGCTTCCGGAAAGTATTCCGAACTCTGCCACAAATCCGCTGCAGAGCGGAAGTCCGAGTGATGCAAAGAATCCTACAATCATGAGGATTGCCAGTTTCGGCATCTTCTTGGTGAGTCCGCCAAGGTCATCGATGATCCTTGTGTGCGTATGATGCTCGATCACACCGCAGCAGCCGAAGAGCACGCATGTGATGATCCCGTGTGAGAACATCTGGAACATTGCTCCAGTGTGCGCAACGACTCTAGCCGGATCCATTCCTGCAAGAACGCTTGCTGCAACACCAAGGGAGATGAATCCCATGTGCCCGATACTCGAGAATGCAACAAGCTTCTTCAAGTCCTTCTGTGCAAGCGCAGCAAACGGGCTGTAAAGAATGCTTACCAGTCCGAATAGTGCGATTAAGTAGATGAACCACGTGGATGCAACTCCCATCATCGGCAACAATACCCGGAAGAGTCCGTAGCCGCCCATCTTCAGAAGGACGCCTGCCAGGATGATACTTCCGATCGTTGGCGCCTCAACGTGCGCATCGGGAAGCCAGGTGTGGAATGGTACCGACGGCATCTTCACCATGAATCCGAACATGATTGTGAAGAAGATGAAGTCGAGCCAGAACTGACCAAACTGACCGAGTGCGCCGGTTTTGTATGCTTCGAGCAGTATCGGGATATCAAATGTGTATGTCCCAGTAGCTACTCCGTTGAAGTAATACAGCGCAAATATCCCGAGCATCATCAGAACGCTTGCGATATGTGTGTAGATCAGGAACTTGATCGCAGAGTAGTCTTTTCTGGGTCCGCCCCATATTCCGATCAAGAAGAACATCGGCAGAAGCGTCAGTTCCCAGAATACGTAGAACATGAAGAAGTCCAGCGACACAAATACGCCGATCAATGTCAGGTCCATCAAGAGGAGGAGTGCAAAGAACTGGTTCGGTCTCTTGCTCTCTGTCCACGAGAATATCGTACAGAAAGCGCAGACGATTGTTGCCAGTATCACCATCGGCAGACTGATGCCATCCACACCGACGTGATAGCCGATGCCTATCGATGGCATCCAGGTTCCGGATTCCTCAAACGCATAATGCGTAACCGTACTGAAGTTCGCATCGTACATCAGGTACATCAATATCGCGATTGCGAGCGCACCAAACGACGATACGAGTGCAACGCCTCTTGCCTGTGCTGTGGTCTTTGTGAGCAGAGATAGTATCGCTCCTGCGAGTAATACCAGCATGAGGATCGTTATTAATCCCATATTACATTCCTCCTCTGAGAATGATGACCAGTATCATCAACATGCTCACCCCAAAGATAACCGCGGTTGCGTAGTTCTGGACAACACCGGTCTGAAGCTTCCGGCTGACCTGTCCTGACTGGATCGTGATCCAGCTCAGTAGATTGACCACGCCGTCGATTACGTACCTGTCAAGCACATCCCAGAACGTGAAGACCGTCATGATGATCTTCTCTGCGATGATGTCCTTGAAGAGGTAATCGAGGTAGTACTTGTTCCAGAGGATCTGGTAGAGTGGGTTATCCTTCTTCACATACTTGCTCACATCGATACGGTTCTTGTAGTAGACCGTTGTCGCGATTGCAAGTCCTGCAATCATCAAGAGGAGCGGTAGGTAGATCACCCATTGTGGCGGGTGTGCTCCGTGATGCATCAGGGTATTTCCGCCCAGAAGTCCAATCTCGTGGAGATCGAGTCCCGGATACACGCCAGTCGCTGTGTGTGTCTCATGAACAAACGTCTCCTCAAGGAAGTGCCAGAATTTTGCGCCGCCTCCGGTCATAATTCCAAGTCCCAGTGCAAACACCGAGAGCACGATAAGCGTCGTCTTCATCCAGAATCCGCATTCGTGTGGGCGTATTGCAGGATAGCTTCTTGGCTCTCCTGTCATCGCAAGGTACCATGCCCTGAATGTGTATGTTGCTGTGAGTATCACGCCGAGCACAAGGAATATCCATACCATGTATCCGAGGTCACCGCCGTTGGTTGCGTAGATGTACGCATCCTCGATGATCCGGTCCTTGCTGTAGTATCCGGCAGTGAACGGGAACGCAATCAGTGCAAGCGCACCCGCAAGCATCGCATAACCGGTCCACGGCATCCCTTTCAGTAAGCCACCCATCTCCTTAATGTCTCGAACGTTTCCGATTCCATGCAAAACAGAACCGGACGACAGGAAGAGCAGTGCCTTGAAGAATGCGTGCGCAACAAGGTGGAAGATTGCGTAAGCAACCGCAGCAACTCCGAGCACTGCGCCGCAGCCGAGTATCGCAATCATGTAGCCGAGCTGGCTGATTGTGGAGTACGCAAATATCCGCTTTAAGTCGTTTACCACGAGTCCGAGTGTCGATGCATAGAGTGCGGTAAACGCGCCCATGAATGCCACAATCATCAGTGCATTCGGTGCTGCAAGGAATATCGGAAATGCCCGTGCGATCAGGTATACTCCAGCAGTAACCATCGTTGCAGCGTGAATCAGTGCAGACACTGTAGTCGGACCTTCCATCGCATCAGGAATCCAGACATGCAGCGGGAAACCCGCGCTCTTGCCGAGCACACCGCACATGAATAGTATGCAGATGATCGTGAGCGCACTTATGCCAAAGATCATCTCATGGCTTAAGTGTTCAAGGTTCTGGAAGATGTTGTTAAACGAGATTATCTCTGATGTTATCCCCTGCTTCACCATGATCGTGTACATCATAGCAATTCCTAAGAGGAAGAGACAGTCTCCGACAGCACATGACATCCATGCCTTCTTTCCAGCCGCTGCCGCCTCTGGCTTGTGCCACCAGAATCCGATCAACAGGTACGAACAGACACCAACCATCTCCCAGAAGATGAAGAGCTGGAGCAGGTTGTTTGACAGTACCAGTCCGAACATGCTTCCTGTGAAGAGTGCGGTCTCTGCGAAGTAGACGTTCTTTGCACAGTCATGCGACATATATCCGATCGCGTAGAAGTGGATAAAGAACGATATGAACGATACCATACAGAGCATCGCAAGCGATAGCGGATCTATCGTGAATCCTGCAACGATGCCCGGATAGAACCAGTCCCATGAGTACTCCCAGAATCCGAGTTCCTGAACGTACACGTTATACAGACAGCCGTACGAGATTATCATCGAACCCAGTATCGAAAGCGTTGCAAACATCCCGCCCTTACGCCACCAGTACTTTCCGATGAGTAGTTCGAGAAGGAACCCGATCATCGGCAGTAATATGATCCAGTGCGCGTACAGCCTGAAATCTATTGTAGTTAACGTTGGATCCATTGTTACCACCTCAGGAGTTTAACGTTCTCGATATCAATCTCTGCCCGCAGCCGGTAGACCATCAGTATGATCGCGAAACCAACTGCCGCCTCAGCCGCTGCAAGCGCGATTGAGAAGAGCGCAAAGACCTGGCCCGATACATCGTTGATGTGTGTCGAGAATGCGATCAGGTTCATGTTCGCGGCATTGAGCATCAGTTCAACGCACATCAGAAGCCTGATGCCGTTACTAAGCGTCATGATGCCGTAAGCGCCGATTGCAAAGAGTATGCCTGCCAGAAGCAGGTAGTATTGCAATGGGATCATGTTGTTACCTCCTCATCCTCTTTTGCGAGGTATATTCCTCCGATCAGTGCAGCGAGAAGCACGAGCGCGAGCACCTCGAAAGCTACCACGTACGTCGTGAATATCCCTGTTCCGATGTGGACGATGCCTGACGCATCATTATCGGTGAAGGTCAGCGGTTCTTCGACCCATGCAGTCCCCATGACTGACATCCCGACAACCGCCAGGAATAGCAGTGCCACGACCGCGTTGAGTATCTTATTGATCATTTAGATCGCCTCCGTGCAGTCCAACTGAAGCGCAGCGGAATGTTGGACGTTTTTACTCGATTTTTTTGGAAAAAAATCGGCGTTCAGTACCTTATTGATCATATTCAACCTCCGACCTCTCGTGTGGTCAACATCACCGCGAATATTATCAGTATACCGATAGCTCCGATATACACGAATATCTGGACGATGCCGACGAATGCCGCATTGCTCAGTATGTATAGCATAGCAACCGCAGCGAACGCTCCGAGAAGATACAGTGCGCTGTGCACGATCTCCTTTGATGCGACCACCATAATTGCTGTGAATATCAGTACTACCGCAAGTACGGCAAAGACAATCATTTCAAAACTCTCTCCAAGTGTCATTTGTATCACCTTTATATCATTGAGAGAATTAGTAGCAGGGCCACGAGCCCGAAGGCGATGACCTCTACTATGTAGTCTAGTGGTTTCATTTTCGATTCCATCTTCATTCCTCCTCGCCCATAAGCTGCGCAGGACCGTATATGAGCGCGTACCGGTCAGGCGATATTGCCTCCGTATACTCTTTTGTCATTGTAAGCGCGTCATTCGGGCACTGATCCACGCATAGTCCGCAGAACATGCAGTGTCCGAAATCGATCATCGGGAACCAGCGTCCGTGCCTCACAATCCGAATTGCACGTGTCGGGCAGGTGCCGGCACATATCCCGCAACCGATGCACTTATCCCGATCGAGTTTGTGCATGCCCCGGTATCGATCCGACACCTCGGTCGGAACCTCCGGGTAGAGTCTTGTCACACTCGGTCTGAATGTGTTCTTTATCATTTCCTCAAAGTTCTTGAGTACCATTGTGATCACCTACCAGGGCCATACCAGCCCTAACATTACTGCCCATACCAGATTCACCATAGCAAGTGGCAGGAGAACCTTCCACCCTATCGATGTGACCTGATCGATCCTGATTCTTGGTAGTGCCCATCTAATCATGATGACAAACATCATCACGAGCACCCATTTCGCCACGAACACTCCGACTGGTAGTAGTCCGAAGAGCGGGATGTTTAAGTCAACGATGAACTGGGGTATATTCCAGCCTCCGAGGAAGATCAGAACCGCGATACACGATCCAAGCACCATGTGGATGTACTCAGCAAAATATGCAAGTCCAAACCTCATGCCGCTGTACTCGGTACCCCATCCTGCAATCAGTTCCTCTTCTGCCTCGTTCTGATCGAATGGCACACGCCCCATATCCGCAATCAGCGCAACGCCGAAGACTACGAATCCGAG
>CBDAFH010000229.1:0-9557 GCA_965195165.1 uncultured ANME-2 cluster archaeon
CTTTACCAGATACTGGTGCACAACAGGGTCATCTATACCTATCAATCGATCACCGTCTCGACACTTCCGCTTTCCAATTTTTCTTTTGAGATTGGTATCATTCCCGTACCTCTTTCACGCAAACATACCTTCTGAATACCGGTCTACCATGCCCTCGGGGTTCATTATGTGCTTGATTGCATCCTCGAAATCCTTCTGGTATACCGCATCCGCATCCTCACGCACCGCACACATGCCAGCTTCCATCGCTATCGCCCGCAAGGTAGCGCCGTTTGCACCATCTGCCAGTGCCGCAATACGATCAAAATCGATATCGTCTGCAAGCCGCATCTTTTCTGTATGGATGAGCAGGATCTTGATACATGCTTCTCGATCCGGCATGGGCACGTAGACAAGCCGGTCGAAACGTCCTGCACGGATCAGCGCGGGATCGAGTATATCCCACCGGTTGGTTGCTGCAAGGATGCAGACATCGCCTCTTGAATTGAATCCATCCATCTCTGATAGGAGTTGCATGAGCGTGCGCTGGACCTCCCTTCCACCGGAACTGGCATCATCGAGCCGTACCGCTCCAATCGAGTCCAGTTCGTCGATGAATATGATCGCTGGCGCTTTTTTCCGCGCCATCTCGAATACGTCACGCACCATACGCGCGCCCTCGCCGATGTACTTCTGAACGAGTTCCGAACCGACCACACGGATGAATGTAGCCTCCGTCCGGGTAGCAACCGCTTTTGCGAGAAGGGTCTTTCCCGTGCCTGGTGGACCGAACAGTAGAACACCTTTCGGTGGATCGATGCCGATGCGTTCGAATATCTCTGGTTTGGTGAGTGCAAATTCCACAGCACCCCTGAGCACCTCAATCTGCTTATCAAGCCCCCCAATCTGGTCGTAATCGATGTCAGGCGATTCTATGACCTCCATTGCCTGCACCAAGGGGTCTTCCAATCCGGGGATGACCGCAACGATCGACAGATGCTCTTTATTAAGCGCAACCTGCACACCGGGTTTGAGTTCGCCGTCTTTGATGAACTGGGAACTCCCTACGATGAATTCGGGACCTGTGCTCGACCGCACAATCGATTTGCCATCATCGAGAATGTTTACGAGCGTTCCGACCAGCTGCGGCGTTGTTTTTAGTTTATCAAGTTCACTCCGCAGTTTCCTAAGTTCGCGCTCGTACTTCAATCGCTGGTCTTCAGCAAGCTGCTTTTCGGTCTCGACCTTCTGGTACTGCTTCTCGAGCAGGTTATTTTTCAATTCGAGTTGCTGCATGCGGTCCACGACATACTTGGAGAAATCTGTTGAATCTATATCCGCATCAGCGTCCATTTCCAAATCCATTATAAGACTGAATATCCTGACAACACATAAACCTTTATGGACGATGGGCTGATACGCTATTCCTATGCAATGCGAAATATGCGGAAGCAACATCCGCGGAAAAGCGCATCGGGTGATCCTCGAGGGTACCGAGCTAAACGTCTGTGACGCTTGCGCAAAATACGGGCACGAGGTCAAGCAGGTGCCAAAAGCCACTGCCGCAGGAACTGGAAAAGTGGCAGCAGGGAAGATGGGCAAGGTGCCGGCAGGTAGGGTTCCAGCAGGCATCACGTTTCGTACCGGGTCGCGGAGGCGCCCTGATATGTTTGACCAGATGACCGACGAGCTGCTCTCTGATTATGGCTTTGCGATCAGGCGCGCTCGCGAGGCGCGCGGCATGTCCCATGAAGAACTGGCGCTTGAGATAAGGGAGAAATCATCGCTCATCAAGAAGTTAGAGCGCGAAGACTTAAGACCCGAGGATAATATTCGAAAGAAACTCGAACGCGTTCTTGGAATCTCGCTTACTGAGACGATTGAGTAGTAGCAGCCGAAAAACCGTGCCGGATCGCTGCACGAAGCGTCCCTGCAAGTTCTCCAATCGGCACCCGGATCTGCGCCATACTGTCCCGATCGCGGATCGTAACGGTATCGTCGTCCAGAGTCTCGTAATCGATCGTTACTGAAAAAGGAGTCCCGATCTCATCGTTTCTACGGTATCTACGCCCAATCGTCCCGGAATCATCATAACTCACGAAGACCCCGTTTTCCCGAAGCGTCCCCGCGATCGCAAGTGCAGGTGTGATCAGTTCCTCCCGCGTGAGAAGCGGAAGTACCGCAACCTGCACCGGCGCAACCTCTGCCGGAAGGTGGAGCACGTTTCGGGTTTCACTTTCCACGGGTTCCTCGGAAAACGAGTGTTCGAGCGCGGCATAGATGATCCGGTCGATGCCAAACGACGGCTCGATCACATGCGGAATAACTCTCTCGCCGCGAACCTCCTCGATTACGGTCTCGTATTCGACCAGGTCCCGCGGGATCAGAACGATCTCGCCATCGATCTCGATTTTGATCTCGTCGCGCCTGAGATCCTCTTCCCCCAAACCAATGAGCGCTGCACGAACCTTGCCTGCATTTCCTTTGTAGAGCGGACCTATTACGCCCATATCCGGCTTCACCGCGATCCGTTCAACCTGTTTCGGGGCGTCGTACTCGATAAGAACGGAAAGATCCTTCTTTGAGTGCTGTGCGTGTGATGACAGGTCGTAGTCGGTGCGGTCGGCGATCCCGACGATCTCGACCCAGCCGAACCGGTCGGTCAGAACCTCGGCATCCCAGCAATCGACAGCATAGTGCGCCATCTCGTCTGGCTGGTGCTGCCTGAACCGCAGGCGCTCAGGATCGATGCCAACCCGCACCAGAAAGCGGTATGTGAGCACGAGGTGGTACGCGAGGAACTCATGCGCAACGATTGCCCGGTCCACCGCGTCCCTCGTGGTCAGTTCGATGATACCGCCATCATCTTCGTGTGCAGGATGCGAGACGTGTTGATGGGATGCAGGGTAATACCGGAGAACCGTATCCTCGATCATGGAGAATCTCGGATGATTTTTTTCAGTTGGTTTGATGAAAATTTCTGCTTCTGCCTGCGTAAATTCCCTGAGCCGGATAACGCCCTGACGCGGGGAAATCTCATTTCGGTATGCTTTTCCGATCTGTGTGACACCGAACGGGAGCTTCTCCCGATAAAACCTGAACAGATGCTCAAAATCAACAAACATCCCCTGGGCAGTCTCTGGCCTGAGATAGCCAACCCGCTCTGCACCCGGTCCGATCGTTGTCTTGAACATCAGGTTAAAACTGGAAACATCCCCGAATGTCCCGACACCGCCGCATTGCGGGCATTTTATGCCGTGTTCGTCGATCAACCGCTTGATCTCTGGTGCTGGCAGTGCATCAGGAGTTTCGACGATGCCTTCGATCAGGTGATCCGCACGAAATGCGTGATCGCACCCGGAACAGATGATCATCGGGTCTGAGAATCCTCTGGTGTGCCCGGACGCATCGAAGATCGCAGCAATCCCGATGGTCGGGGTCTCGATCTCATAGAAACCCTCCTCGATCACGTACATCTTCCGCCAGATGTCCTCGATCCTGCGCTTCAGCATCGCGCCGAGAGGACCGTAATCATAAAAACCTGCTGTTCCGCCGTACAGTTCGAAGGAGTTCCAGAGGAAACCTCTCCGCTTTGCCAGTCCGATTATCTTCTCGTATTTGTCCATGGTTATCAGTTACCGCGTTTTTGTTGTCAATCGTTCATCCATTTATTCAAGAAATATCCGAATGATCTATTCTTCCCTTCCGCTACTTCCACATCATAGTTTTCCAGAATTTTTTGCATAAATTCCGGCCGCGGCATCTTTTTTGGAATTAATTGATTGAAATGTTCTTTGATGATGTTATCTGTGGTTTCAATCTTTTTGCGGATGCCTAACTTTTTGGATGTCTTCTCATCCAGCCCGGCAAGATACCAGCTCTCTATTTCTTTGATCACAATGATTATCTTGTCTTTTGTTATTTTTTCATCGAAATTATCTATTATTCTTTCTTTTTTGGAAGTTACGCAAGGAACATCATCAATATCTCCAATACAAATATAATCGGCTTTCATTGAAGTTATTGATTTAATAAAATTTACTTTCCTCTTCTCGTTTTCCTCTGCATATTGCCAAAACTTTATCGCGGAATATCTTTCTTGAAGGAACGGCTTCACGACACTCTCGAAGAAGCGTTCATCATCGTCGCCTTCGATAAGGATGAATAGCAGATTATAAGCCATATCTACCACTCTAACAGATTTTGCACATAAAGCTCCTCTATGCCCATCTCATTTTCAAGGAAAATTTTTACTTCTTCTTTCTCGGATGGTCGTGAGATCTGAGAGAACCCATTATCATCGCGATTAACAAGCAGGATATTCTCTATTCCCGCATATTTCACCATCTCAGGATTGTGTGTGGTGACTATGATCTGTTTTTCAAATCGTTCCGAAACATCTTTCATCATATCCACTATTTTAGAGATGAGATGTGGGTGGATAGTTCTTTCAGGTTCTTCGATTATGATCAAGGGTTTTCTCTCAAAGTAGAGAATAATGATCAGAGCGGTTATGTTTATTGTTCCGTCAGACATCAATGAGGCGGGTAAGAATGTCTTTTCGGAGTAAACTTCCTTTAAACTGGCAAGCAAAGATTTGTCTGCCAATCTTTCCACTGTGAGAGCCTCTATAAATGGTAAGAGGTCTTTTACCAGATTAGAGATTCTTTCCACTTTTTTTTTATCATCTAAAATATTTTTAAGAACGATTGCTAAATTACTTCCATCCGGCTCAAGTTCGGTCTTTCCGGTGATCGGAGTAGCTTTCTTTGATAACTTCGGATCGAGATCATATATTGAAATCGTCCTGAAAAGATCGTTTATTCCAATGGATAGGGGTAGCAAAAATATCGGGATTTCAATAAATAATTCTTTAGCCGATATTTTTTCTTGAAAAATTCCTTTTTTAGAAAAAAGTGGTGGGATAACGTCTTCCGTTTTTATTGACGTATCTTTTGACTTTAGCTCATACTTAATTCTGCCATTGTCTCTAATCAAAGTAATTTCCCCTTCTCCTATTTTTTTCTCCCCATCTATTTTCTCTGTTCTCTTTTTTACTTCTATAAAATAACACTTGGCCACCAATCGCTCTTCATTAATTTTATATCCTTTCGTTGTCTTGTGAAATTTGATACTAAATTTATATTCTAATTTATTAACATAGATGTCAGTAGATCTTTTATCGCTTTCTTTCTTGAATCTAAAAGTTTTTAAAGGTCTATCCATGGAATCAATGTGCAATTCCACTGAAAGATTTTCAGAAGCACCTATATTTATGTTCCTGATATAGTCCACCCCCCCTTGCATGGAGATTGCATTGTCCAAACCGCTCTTTACTACATCGTTAAGAAATTTGAGAAGGTATATAAAGTTGGATTTCCCTGAAGCGTTTGCCCCTATCAGAACATTAAAGCTCCCAAGTTCTATATCCAATTCCTCAAAACTTTTGAAATTAGAAACTTTGATCTTTTTTATCAGCATTTTCCCATTACCCATTTATTCTTATTCATAAGGCATTGTTTATGTGATTCATCATTTTTGTTGTGTGTACTTATTGTTGGCGACGTATAAATAAATGCTTTGATATTCCTATGCCCCAACCAACGCCCCCACCATCACGCCCCCGTTCTCAGACGCAAAGATCGGCAGGTCCCAGTTCTGAGCTATTCTCTTCCGGTTCACGACCACCTCGATATCGCGCACCGGATCATAGCCCGGCTTCGTATATTCCTCCCAGTACACTAGAACACCCCGCCTCTGCCAGAGCGGTACCTTGTCGAGGTTGATCCCGTGCTGGAAGCACAGTTCGTGGATATCGGACGCTCGCAAGCCAAGCATCCTCGATGCGGCATCCTTTCCTGATAAGCCATCCGAACGGAGCGTGTAATACCCGTAACCATTGATGCAATTCCGCCATGCTTCTGCCTGCCGCCAGACCAGATATTCGATGATCTGCTCAGGATGCAGCGGTATCACCCTCCCGTCGAATGCGATCGGGGCTATCTTGAGGGACCTGGTAAGCGCGCTTGATATGGAACTCGGCACGACCGAGACGAGTTTCTCGATCCTGCCATCAAACGGCAGTGCGCCTCTGAAAAGGATGTTAATCTCGTCTGAAAAGGTGTACGCAACTACCGGATAGAGCCCGCTTTGCTGGAAGAATGATTCTGTTGCATCTGCCATCGCGGATGCAAAACGGTGATCGAACGGCTTCTCAAACCGGTGTTTTCGGAGGAGATTCTTGAAGCTTCTCCCATCTACCCTGATGACAACAGGCGGAGTTGCTCTCAGGTCAGTATATATCTCGTGATCCTCGAAATCACTCACTCTCATCCTTCTTTGCCAGTCGATTGACCTGTTTCACGAGGACGATATCGCCAATCGCAAGCACCCATCGATACGGCAGGATGACCCCTTCCCGGCTCACATCGAACAGTTCTTGATTGACTTTGGTGAGCGCAAGACCTGTTACCAGCCTATCAGCCGTCTCGATTACGACATCGTTCACATTTCCTACATACAATCCCTTGTCAGTATATACGTTGAGCCCGAATAGTGATGTCAGTTCTGCGTGCATTCAATCCCTCCCTATAATGTTTAGTAGGTGGTAGAATGAACTAAAAGGATATATACTTTTGCGTGATACGGACAATTAATAGAACAAAGACGCGGGAACAATCATGAAAACATCGATCCAGATAGGGAAGGTTATGGGGATACCGATCAAGATTCATATCTCTTTCTTGCTGGTTCTCGTACTATTTCCATACGTCTTCGCGAATGATGCTGAATTCGGATTCGCGGATGTCGCGTCTGCACAGCTTCGATATGCGCTCGCGCTGACCCTGACCATACTCCTATTCTCCTGCGTGCTGCTGCACGAACTCGGGCACTCGTGGGTTGCGATGAAGTATGGGATCGGGATTCGCAGCATCACGCTAATCATTCTTGGCGGCATCGCGGCGATGGAAGATGTCCCGCGCGATCCGCGTGCTGAGATGCGGATATCGATAGCAGGACCTCTGGTATCGCTTGCAATCGGGATATTCTGTTATCTATCGTACACCTTCCTTGACAGTTACAGCATAGCACAACTGCCCGCGATTGTGCATATTCCCCATCTTTTGCGTTCGATCGCATACATCAACATCGGATTATTCATTTTCAACCTGATTCCGGCGTTCCCGATGGATGGTGGGCGTGTGCTCCGGGCATGGTACGCAGGAAGGATGCCGTATCTTCGGGCAACGAGAAAGGCGGTGCATATCGGTAAGATGTTTGCCATCATAATGGCAGTATTTGGGCTGTTAGTGCGTGGTGCTGAGTGGTTTATATTGATCGCTTTCTTCATCTATATCGGCGCATCAGAGGAAGAGAAGTACGCAGAGGTCTCGGTGACGCTTGAAGGCATCGGTGTGAGAGACCTCATGACCCGCGAGATCGCGTATGTGCAGGATAACCTGACCATCTCAGAACTTCTCAGGTTGATGTTTGAGAAGAAACATCTGGGATACCCTGTCGTCGATCAATTTACCGGAAAGATCGTCGGAATCGTGACGTTTACCGATATCAGGAGCGTTCCGATGAGCGAGCATGGCAACGTGCTGGTGCGGGATGTGATGAAGAAGGTTAGCTTCATCCCGGAGGATGCCGATGCCATGGACGCGCTTAAGATTATGTCCACAGAAAACGTCGGGCAGCTGCTGGTGCAGGAGATGGGGTCGATCACCGGCATCGTGTCCAGAACCGATCTTACAAGATCAATCGAGGTGCTTGGTTACCGTGAGCGATAATACTTATGACGTGGTCATCGTCAGGTACGATGAGATTGCACTCAAGAGCCCGCAAGTCAGGCGGCGGTTTGAGGATGTGTTGATCAGCAGGATTAAAACAGCACTCTCGAGGCGTGGCATAGAATATTCAAGGGTCACGCGGGAATGGGGCAGGATCTTTGTGCATACGAGCGATCAGGGTGCCGCAGATGCGATCTCCCGCGTCTTTGGTACGGCATCGGCGAGTCCTGCGATAACAACCGATGCAACGCTTATAAGCGCGGCAGCGACCGCGGCAGAGATCGGAAAAGACCTGATCAAGGACGGCGAGTCCTTTGCGATCCGTGCGTCCAGGTCAGGAATCCACGATTTCACATCGATCGATCTTGCAATCGCTTGCGGGGATTCGGTCGTGGGGTGCACCTCGGCAAAGGTTGATCTCACAAACCCGGATCGGGAGATATCTGTTGATATGCGGCAGGAGCGCGCCTATATCTACACGGGGATCGCTGCCGGAGTCGGAGGGCTTCCGTATGGCACGCAAGGCAAGATGATTGCGCTGGTATCCGGAGGAATCGATTCACCGGTTGCCGCGTGGATGCTGATGAGGCGGGGAGCCGAAGTCATCCCGCTCTACTTTGATCTCGAGGAATTTACAGACCCAAAAAGCAGAGAACTTGCTGAACAGAGCATAAACTCGCTTTTCGAGTGGAGTTATTCCGATATGACCGCGTACAGGGTCCCTTACGGAGCGGTCCTTAGCGAGATTGCGAGCCACTGCGAGCCGCGCATTACCTGCGTGATCTGCAAGCGGATGATGTACAGGATCGGAACTTCGATCGCAGAGAAGGAAGCCGCCTGCGGCATCGTAACGGGTTCGTCGCTCGGACAGGTCGCATCCCAGACCTCACAGAATATGTTCGCAGAGATGCACGGACTCGGGATGCCGATCTACCATCCGCTGGTCGGGATGGATAAGAGGGAGATCATCGACCGCGCAATCCGGATAGGCACGTTTCGGACAGAGAAGCCTGCAATCGAGTGCGCTGCCGTGCCGGATCGCCCTGCGACCGCTGCAACGGTCGCGAGGGTGGCTAAGAATGAAGAGCGGCTTGATGTCGCACGTATCGTGTCTGATGCGGTCGCTGGTTCGAGCGTTTTGGAACTGCTCCAGTGAAACTTTCTTTTGTGGTGTTCTGTCTGCGCTCTGTACATGCTCAATGTCGGGGGGAGTCTTTAAATGAATCCAACGGTACAAACGACCTGTAATCGGTATACTTTTGGGTGGGCTCGTTGCACCACTTGGTATAAACTCAAAAAATGATTTACAGCGGCTATCTGAGTGGTGACTGGTGGAGGAGGCTAAGTTACGAATACTTACAAAAGGCTATATGACTTATAATTAAAACAGTAAAAAGTGAATATGGAGAGGACGATTCAAAACAAAGTGAAGCAATCCCTTAAGCGGCAGAAGGTGCGGATTGTAATGGAGTAAACCCTGAAAGACACTAATACACAGGAACGATGGTAGCTATGAAAGTTACAAAGTTGAATTTAACAAACTTCCGGGATGTTCATGCTCTTCCCATAGAGTTGAAACCAAAACTTAACGTCTTTGTTGGCGTGAACGGCTCTGGAAAATCAACTGTTCTGGATGCAATTGCTATCCATACGTCATCGGTTAAGCCCACCATTCGCTCCTGAAACGGTGTCGGTTGACATGCGGATCAAGCGCATGACTCGAATAAACATCAATAAAAGTTTCGAGCGATATTTCGATTCCACAGTAGCGCAATATGAGTTTAA
>CBDAFH010000230.1:0-3417 GCA_965195165.1 uncultured ANME-2 cluster archaeon
AGCACCATAGTGATTAGTATCAGTCCATCCGGTTTCATTACGACCACTCCAATGTCATATCTGCACTCATCGCATATAACGATTGCATATAACGATGACGAAACCTTTATGCAATCACATGCTACAGAGGACAAGATATGATGATAAAATTGGAGGGACAGTAGATGGCAACCGGACCGAGATACCGGGTGCCATTCAGACGGCGCAGAGAAGGCAGAACAAATTATCACAGGCGCCTTAGGCTGCTGTTATCAAAGAAGCCACGTATGGTGGTGCGCAGAAGTGCACGGCACATCAGACTACAACTCGCAGTCCCTGAAAGAGAGGGTGATATGATCCTCTCATCTGCTACATCGATTGAACTTGGGAAGTACGGATATTCTGGATCAACAGGAAATACCACTGCAGCATACCTTGCCGGACTATTGTTCGGGTATCGCACCATCAGCAAAGGATTTACAGAGGGTGTGCTCGATATGGGACTTCAGGCGTCCACCCCCGGATCGCGGGTGTATGCAGCGCTTCGTGGCGCGGTCGATGCAGGCATGGACATCCCACACGATCCGGTGATATTCCCGTCCGATGAGCGGATTCGCGGCGAATTGGTGGCGGCGTACAGGGACGTTGACCTGCCATCGATCTTTGAGGCGACGAAGGCACAGATCACATCTGAATTCGGAGGTGCATAAATGGACGGAGAATGGATACCGCAGACCCAGTTAGGTGCCCTTGTCCGCGAGGGCAAGCTCACCGATATCGACGCGGTCTTAAACTCAGGGCTTCCACTCAGGGAAGTAGAGATCATCGAGGTACTGCTTCCTGACCTTGAGGAAGAGGTGCTGGATGTGAATATGGTGCAGCGGATGACTGACTCAGGGCGAAGAGTCAAGTTCAGGGCTGTATCGATCGTCGGGAACAAGGATGGGTACATCGGATTCGGACAGGGCAGGGACAGGCAGGCAGGACCTGCGATACGCAAGTCGATCGCCAATGCGAAACTGCATCTGACCGGGATCAAACGCGGCTGTGGGTCATGGGAGTGCGGCTGTGCAGATCCGCATTCGGTGCCGTTTCAGGTTGTCGGAAGAGCCGGCAGCGTTGGCATCGAACTGAAACCCGCACCCAGAGGGCTTGGAATCGCATCAGGATCGACTGCAAAGAAGGTTCTCGAGATGGCTGGCATCAAGGATGTCTGGACCCGGTCATGGGGTCTGACCCGAACCACGCTTAACTTTGCAAAGGCGACGTACACCGCGCTGAAACAGACCAACACGATGCGCACCGGGGGCAGATGATGTACGCAGTCGTCAGGCTTCGCGGAGATGTGCGGGTGCGCCCTGAGATACGGGACACCTTAAAGATGCTCCGGTTGCACAGCGTCAACCACTGCGTGGTTATAGAGGAGACCCCGCATTACAAGGGAATGGTCCAGAAGACGAAGGACTATATCGCATGGGGAACTACGGGCGCAGAATCGCTTACAACTCTCTTATCGCTTAGGGGCAGGATCGAAGGCGGAGAAAGACTCACGCAGGAGTATATGGACGAATGCGAACTCGGCCCCGTATCTGACTTTGCAGAGAAGGTCTGTAGCGGCGATGCAAAGCTTGCAGACATCCCGAAACTAAAGCCGGTATTCAGACTGCACCCGCCGCGCAAAGGGCACAAAGGCATCAAGAAGACCGTTGTCGAGGGCGGCGAACTTGGATTTCACGAGGATATCAGCGCGCTGCTTAAGAAGATGCGGTGATACGGTAGAACCCCCTAATCAATGTCGTAACCTCGAGGGTTTTCAGGGAAACCCATAATTAACACCCGCCAGAAATAACATCCCATGCCAGGAAAAACCCTGTTGTGGGATCAAACCCTGTTCAGGCGGGGAGAACTCTTTGAATTCGATTACATCCCTGAGCATTTCGCACACCGGGATTCGCAGCAGAGATCGCTCATCTTTGGAGTACGCCCCGCGCTTCATGGGATGCGCCCGCTCAACATGCTCTGCGTGGGTCCGCCTGGCACCGGGAAGACCACGGCAGTAAGGAAAGCGTTTGAGGAACTCTGCGAACATGCGCCCGGTGTGATCACTGCGCATGTCAACTGCCAGGCGAGCCAGACCAGATACACGATATTTTCACAGATCTTCCAGAAATTGATCGGACATGCGCCGCCGACTTCCGGGGTCTCGTTCAAAAAAATACTCGACGAGGTTGCAAAGTACCTTATCCAGAATGAGAAGATCTTGATCGTGGTGCTCGATGATATAAATTATTTATTCCACGAAAAAGAGGCGGATAATGTACTTTATTCGCTGTTGCGTGCTCACGAGACGCACTCGGGTACGAAGATCGGCGTAATCGCAATCTTAAGCGATGACAGTCTGAGTTATGTCTTCGATCCGAAGGTCGGATCGATCTTCCTGCCAGAAGAGATCCTGTTCCCGAGGTATGCGTGGGATGAGATAAAGAGCATCCTCTCTGACCGGGCAAAACTGGGATTCTACCCGGGCGTGCTCTCAGATGATGTTCTCGATGTTATCGTCGATTACACATCAGAAGCCGGCGATCTCAGGGTTGGAATCGACCTTCTCAAGCGATCTGCGCTCAATGCCGAAGAGCGGGCGGACACGAGCATATCGGAAGACGATGTGCGGTTGGCGTACAAGAAATCCCGGATGCTCCATCTCTCGCGCATGATCGCATCGCTTGGCAGTGGCGAACAGGCGATCCTTATAATCCTTGCAAAGAGGGCTGAGGCGAAGGAGCAGGCGGGAGGGAAAGGAGGGGGTAAGGATGTGGTGGAGACGGAACAGACAGCAGGCGACCTGTATGCCGCCTTTCACGAGTCGACAGGGCTTGGATACACAAGGTTTCATGCGATGCTTCACAAACTCGCAACGCTGCGGCTGATCGATGCAGAGATCGCGACCGAGGGCGTACATGGCAGAAGCCGCAGAATTGCGCTCAAGTACGGTTTCGGGGATGTGCTTGGCGCCATACAACCGAGATCGCTGTGATAGGGCGAGAGCACCGGCACTGCCGCTTACGAGTCCGCGGTATGCGAGGCGCCGCCATCAAGGGAAATATTGGCGCTCTCTGATAATTCGCGTCGATGCACTTTTTCACTCTCACAGAATCTGGTTATGGCAAGGAAGATGAAACCACAGAGAGCACAGAGGATCACATAGAGTTGTTATTTTTATCTTTCGCCCCTCTGTATCACTCTGTGTTCTCTGTGCTCTCTGTGGTTTTCCAAAAAACCCTATTTCGAAAATATCAAAAGTCTCCGGGGTTTTGGTCACCACAACGCGAGATACCAAAGACCCGAAATATTATGGGACTCGAACTCCAAAATATTAGATCGGAAGAGCACACGTCTGAACTCCAGTCACATGTCAGAATCTCGTATGCCGTCTTCTGC
>CBDAFH010000231.1:0-4595 GCA_965195165.1 uncultured ANME-2 cluster archaeon
GAAGACGGCATACGAGATTCTGACATGTGACTGGAGTTCAGACGTGTGCTCTTCCGATCTTTTTGGTATTTGGGATCGGATCAAACGGCATGTACTCTTCCGGATACATGACCTCAAACGCATTGAAACTATGGAATCTCCCGTTTTTCAGAGTGAACAGGTAATTCGGTTGGTTTATGGAGGTACCGCGCAGTTTATCGACGGACAGCATCCGCATACGTCTGCCATCACTATCTATCTGGTGCAGCGAGATCACGCCGTCTACGAGATAGTCGATCTCAGTCTTCTCCATCTTCTCAAGGACGATGACGACCTTGGTGTGTGCAGGTTCGATTAGGCACCGGTTGATGAGACCGACGAAAAACTTTTCACTCACTTTATATTTATCACACAACCCTTCGATGCTGTCCAGCACGAGCAGTGATTTCTCAGGCAGGAACGCATCAACCCGGTCACAGACCTGGTCAAATTCGGTTATATCAGTCCGGTCGGGATCGTCAAGCATCCCGTACATCTCGAAAGCATCCCTTTCGACACGCAATTCCGTATCATCCTCTTTCTTAAAGAATTTGTCCCAGAACGTGTCTTTCGATTCGATGACATTTATCTCCTCTTGTCTTTGACGTAGTCGTGGAAAATACCGGTAGACTGCATCGGTTGTCGACCGTGTTGTAAGGTACATGGGATTGCAATCCAGGAACGCATCCATCAGTTCAAGTGTCAGAATGGATTTGCCAGTACCCGGATTTCCCTGTATGATCAGTGAACTGCCCCCCTCATGAGACAGAAAATTCTTTATCTCTTCTGGAATCATGTACTGATATATATGTCTTGATTCTTAATAACTTTTTGGATTTCACGGGACCGCCAACTTGTCGTTGTGCTTGCATCACACATCGCCAAAGTCGACATCGAGGACAGGGAGTTTTCTCCGCGCTCCATAAGCATCATAGCACGTCCAGCTATGCTTGTTGTACGGGAAACCAGCTATGATGTGGCAGTTGCCGGTCCGTGTAAATAGGGACAGATCATGCTGCGAGGGTCTGGTATTCGGTGTCGGGTGGCTATGCACCGAGCCTGCGACCGAGATCATCGGCAGCATGTAGATGTGCATGACCGCGCTCACCTCGGACGACTCGGTTCCTGGCAGCACGACCACTTCGGTGATAACCCCATCCTCTGCGCGCAACAACCCCGCGAATTCGTTCGGGGCAGTCGACTTGCTCACTTCGAGTATGAACTCGAGTGTCTCACGTGCGATTCCCCTGATCTCTTTTGCTCGCATCTCTACGGACCCGCCGGGATTCGAACCCGGGACGTCCGGCTTAGAAGGCCGGCGCTATATCCTGGCTAAGCCACGGGCCCTTGGCTTCGGATATGTATGTGAATCGGTGCTGGTGTTAATAAACCCTGTCACCCGGCTTTCCACCGGGACTGCCAACTTGCCCCACTTACCCTGATGCTTGTACCGAACACGAATGCACACAAAGGACAAATCCCTGAATTGCGACCCACAAGTTACCTAAGCATGTATCTGTACCGGAAGATTCCTGAACGAATCAACAACCAGCCGGGACAACGCCTCACTCTTATCAACAGACGTCATCATCGTATCCGCACGCACGATCTCGACGCCACCGCCGATACTGATCTCGATATCATCCCTGTCGATTATAAAGACGTCCGGAAGATCGCCCAGAAGATCGCGGTAACAGTCGAGCACGCCTGCCGAGGATACCTCGTATCCGCTCGCACGCATGAGTCTTCCGGCAGGTCCGCTGACAGGCGCATCGCCGATGATCGGGCTTACCGCAACCACCATCTTCTCGCGCAGGATCTCGCGCATCCCCGGCATCCTCAGTATCGGACCGATGCTTGTTATCGGATTGCTCGGACCGATGATGACCGAATCGTCGCTATCAATGGCAGAGAGCACCGCATCAGACGGCGCGGCGGCGTCGATGCCGTGGATGTTTACGCCGAGAACGTCAGGATCTCCCCCATGCGTGATCCAGTACTCCTGAAAGTGTATCTCGCACTCCGGCGTGGTGATGTGTGTTGCAACCGGGCAGTCGGTCATCGGAAGAATGTTGGCTCGTATGCCAGATGAGCGCGCCAGTTCACGGATCGCTTCTGTCGGGGTGCGCCCCTTTCGGATCAGGTCTGACCGCAGTATGTGAGTCGCACGATCCTTGTCCCCGATCCGCATGATCTCAGGGTGTCCGGCTCGTTTCAGCGATTCGTGGGTTGTGAATGTGTCGTCGCGGATGCCCCACCACTTTGCAGCATCTATTGTGTCTGCAAACAGGTACAGGACCGTGTCGATGTCAGGGCAGACGAGATTTCCAGAGATCCATGTATCCTCTGCCGTGTTCACGATCACTGTGATCTCCTCTTCCGGGATGACCCTTCTCATCCCCGCAAGGAGTTTCGGTGTTCCGGTTCCGCCTGATAGTATGATCATTTTGGTTATCCGGTTGGCTGGATCTGGTGTTATGGTTTTCGGGGGCGGGGTTTGATGACTTCAGTAAAATAGCCTTATACTCGGTTAAAAAATAAAATTATTCCAACAACTTTCAATCTGAATAAGGATAAAATATTAATATAACATAAATTAAAATTGAGGGAGAAAAATTAAATGCCTCTCTTGTTAGCATTCCTTATTCCGGACATTTTGCACAAATATGTAATCAATCGTTGTCCAGAATTCATTGAACGTATCATCTGACTTCTTTTTGAGGTAACCAGTTACAAATTTTAAAAAATCCTGCTCATCCAAGTCTTCATCCAAAAATGACTCGATTGCTTTCTTGCGAAAGTCGTTCAATAGTTCAATATCTAACTTCAGTTTTTCAATTGTTATTGTTGCTGCAGTATCGAATTCATTGGCAGTGCGGATTTTGCCGTCTCCGGTATAGGCAAAACGTCCTTCACAATTCGGATATAACGGCGAAATAAGAAGATCTTCATCAAACCAATTGTCTTTTGAATGCCCACAATGTCTGGACACTCCTTTTTTCAATTGATTTTGACAGGAACAGAGTATACTTCATCGGTCAAACGACGCTCGCAGTAGCAGCAAATATAACCCTGTTCCTTCATGAGCGAATCTTTTACTTCTTTCTTTTCCGGGTCTCTCAAGCCATCATAGGTTGGCTGCCAGTTCTCATTGACACTTGCCTTCCAGTCATCAAAATCCGGAGTATTCTGATCTTTGACGATCTGCTTCATTTGCCAATCAGCTCCCTGCGTTTGATGAGGACCTCTGCCTTCACCAATTCAGGATCAGCTCCGATTTTTTGCATTAAATTAGTAATCTGACTTCGTGCTGCTTCCAGTTTTCCTGCGTCGATTGCCTCAAAAATACTGTGAAGATCAGAAGCTACTTCGTTAGGTCTCGTTGTTTTTAGACCCATAAGGTCTTCAAGTACTCGATCCACATTTTTCCCATAAGACTCGTTCGGCTTTCTTGCCACAATGCCAGAATCCGTTTGCTTGAGAAGGAACCGACTCTCTGGATGCACATGGGTGATGACATGCGGCGAATGGGTGGATATGATGAACTGGCAATTGGGAAAAACCTCTAATAACTTAGGGACGATCATCCGTTGCCATTTCGGATGCAGGTGCAGGTCAATTTCATCTATGGGGACAATACCTGAACCTTCTAGCGGTTTTGTGGAATCAGGGTTCGCAATTGCCATTCGTCTTGCCAAGTCCCCAATCATTGCGATTAAGATCAGTTCTCCACCAGAAAGTTGGTTTACTGTTAAACGTTTTCCGTTTTTCTTAACCTCCATTCGCGGAGGGTTTCTTCGAATGGTGAAATCTGAAAAATCCTCTAAAACCCCTGTTAATGCACTTCGAACCGCTTTCAATTGTGGGTCAGGAAACTGATATTTAACAGGTGTACCCAGTCCAGGGAGTGCAGATTGATTTCGATATCCCAGGATTTCATTTTCAAGGTTTTCTCTCTCCCGGAACCACTCAAAAAAAGTCTTGAAATTTGCACCGCTGCTCAACGCACCATCATAAGCTGCGAGCAGGTCAAAAAGATGTTTTCCACGTATCCTTAATGGAATCTCCACCACAGCACGATTCACAGGATAATAGACAAACAAAGGAAGATTAACTTTTTCTGAAGTTTCAGAGATATTGTTCTGAATTCCTTTGGCATAGTCATTCAGTTCATGCAGGTTGCTCTTGTCTTCCGAAGCAGCGTGCCCCTTTCGGACTTTGGACAATTTCCACTCTATCGTTCTGCCTTCTGCTTCACATGACAACTGAATGGATGAAGTAGACTTACCATTGGTAATATCACTTTCCACGATTGGTCTACCCGATGCCCCCGAACGATTAATTCTGCTAACTGCCCACGAAAGCATGATAGCAATTCATCAGTCATCGGTTAAGCCACTTGTTGACCTACCCATTATTTTTGTGAAATAATATCCACCAAGCATTTATATTTACACACCCCCAATCACTTGTAATCTGATATCTGAGGGGATATTGATGACAACCGATCCACATATAATCGAAAAAGATCTTTGCACTATTTTTTCACCTAAATGGTTACGTAACTCGAGCTCGTG
>CBDAFH010000232.1:0-5921 GCA_965195165.1 uncultured ANME-2 cluster archaeon
CACAATTCGTGTAGTGGGTGTTGTTTTGCAACAGGTCTATTATTTGCAGCCATTTCGCTTGCATCTGCGACAGAGGTGTTTATATATCCTGCACATCATCATCTTGGAGATGATTTTAAAGAAGAATTGACCCCGGGAGAACCGGAAGGTCTGGTTTACACCACCACTTGCAATCTGGATTCTCGGGCAGATATAACGGGTGCGGAACTCAGATTGACAACTAAAAGCGTTGTCCCAGGTCCGACCGATGAATTTTTGGACAAGGTTTACTTGAATGAAATGGAACTTGGGACCCTTAACGACCATATCCCGGAACAAACTCCGGATGATGGCGCGATAGATATTGTAATCCCGGTTGATCCAAGCATTTTAAAATCCGGGATAAACACCATAAGAATCACATCCGGAGGCGATGCGGAAGGAAGTAATTATGACGACTTTGAGTTTTACAACCTTCAACTAACGATATGGAAATCCGTACGGATCCTATCGGGCAGTGTCGCATACAAAGGCGAACCTGCCAGTTATGTACGGGTCCATATCTATCGTTACGGAACCGAGGAATTAGTAAGCGAATGCATGACCGATGAAAACGGCTTTTATTCCATCGAACTCCCAAAGGGTGTTTATGGTGTCAAAGCAGAGCGATATGACAATCTGTATGGCGGTCATGCTTCAGATACCGAAAAGATCGTGATTGCGGACTCAGATGTTTCGCTTGACCTGAAAATGTCCGATTTTGGAGGGTGGACAATAATCGTACTTCTTCTGGCACCTGTTGTGGTGTTCGCCTTGCACGGATTTGCTACTGCAATCACTGTGTACGTATTCACCAGGAAGAGAAAGTTGGCTGTGATCGGGTTCGTACTCGGGACAATAGCAGCGTTTGCTGTGCTTTTCCTGCTTTACCAGATCGGTGTTTCGGACATGTTAGAACGATGGACTCTGCTGCTATCAGCAGGCATTGTTATCGGTGTAGTTGCGGTTCCGATCATCCTGCTTGAGCAAAAGAAACCCGGGGTGGCAGATGAGGTGAAAAGAGTATGAGAACAATCACAAAACTCGGAATCGGAATGCTTGCCGTGATCGTGCTACTCTCCTGCGCATGGATGTATCACACCCATAGTCTCTATGAGAAGACGTACAGAAGCGAATACCGCTATGAAGTCACAGTAAGAACGGATTCGGTTCTGCACAATGTTACATTTTACGTACCGCTGCCTGTGTCAGAAGAAGAGTCGAAGATCGGTAGCGAGATCATAGCAAAAAATGCCTCCATACCTGCGGGGTGGGACTGCGAGATCGTTGAAACCGAGCACGGGAATATGCTAAAGATACACGCAGAGGGGATAACTCCTGATCGTAACACCCCTCCTGTGCCATTGCCAGAAGATGAGTGCGGTCCGGACGCAATTCCATGCCCGGATCAGATATATACTCCCGAATGGGTTTCGGCGATGGTACATGCGGATCGCGAGATAAACACGAAAAACCCGGCTGGAAACGAGCCAATGCTCTCCCCGAAGTACAACCTTGTCCGCTCGGTTTACAGGATGCCGCATCCCGACGACATGACTCCTCCTGCATGTTACGACTACGAGAGCCGCATCTATGCGAATTACACGGCATCCCCGGATGCGGAAGTATCGATTCACGTCGAGCTTACTGGAGAGAATGGCTGGTGGGTCTACGGGTGGTCTGGCAACGAGTACCGGGACTGGGTCGGCGTGACACTCACAGGAGCGCAGGACGGGTGGTGTGCTGCGTCAGGGAATCTTGTCGCGGGAGAGAAGGCAGGTACTGAGATGCGAGGGCTAACAAGCTATCCGGGCACATTCACCGCATAGCCATTTCCCTCTCTTTTTATTCTGCCAATCTTCTCCAGGTGAGCTAAAGAAGGCAATAACGTCTCTTTTTCGCATCCTAATCTTTTTAGCAGGGTATCCAGTCTTGTTGGAGTTGCATCAAGTTCTCTTATGATCATATCTTCGATCCACTTTTCCATCTGATCTTGCGCTATTTTTGAAATATTATCGTATATTGATGTTTCAAGACCATAAGAGGTTTTAAGCGTATCTAATTTATCGTAAAGATCGATTTCACATATAAAATCCTCTCTTGATTGATTCAAGCATTCTTTTAACACTGCACCCCAGTCAAGCTTCGATCTTGCCAGCATCAACAGATCAGTCACATCATCGTCTCGTTCGGTAACACTTTTGAGAAGGAAGATATCTTCTTTTGAGATCAGCCAGACCGTCAGATGCCCCGCCTTGAGAAGAGATCCGGCCCGCTTGATCATATCAGGCGATAGTCTCAGTTTTCTGCACACGAATTCATGAAAAATGTCCCATCTGAATCCATCCGCGTTTTCAAGTATCTGTGTTGCGAACATCGTCTGATAGTCGGGCGTAAGCCTGCTTGTTTGAACCGGATGATATCCGGATTTCCCAAGGGCGCGAACCAGTTCCACCGCCTCTTCGTGAGTTGAGAACAGCACATCGATATCTTTTGTGGCAGCCTTTAACCCATATCGTATCATGGCAGCGCCGCCTATGAGGTAGAGATTTACAGGCGTAGTCAGGGCATTGCCAACTTTTCTCAGCTCACGGGATACGTATCCGCCATCAAATCCCACTCTCACCATCGTATGTTGTACTCCTCTGCCTTTTCTTTGATATATGAGAGCGAAGGCATAAAACTCTGTTCAGGTTGCTCCCTTATGGTTAAAAGGTTCAATATACTCTGGGAAACGTCGGCTACCCCATATCGCGTTGAAATCCTGAGAAAAAGATTCTCATCAAGTTTTGTTTTCAGGATGTATAATATAACATACGTCAGGTCTCTTTTGCTATGCGGGTCCGCAACAACGGCATGTACTGCTATCTCTTCCACAGGTAACCTCCGCGAAGAGTGGAAATAGTAATTTTCGGTGAGCATGAGCGGAATTGTTTCTGATATCGCGGTCAGTCCGCTTGGCTTTACGTTTTCGCGCGTAATCGTCTTATTTGAAGTGAAAAGAAACTCAAAACCATGGGTTGCAATAAAATCGCCTTCAGGTGAGATCTCTCTTAATGTAGAGGTTGCACTGTAGGCGCAATAGTATTTCAGGAACTTTTCGATATCATGGAGGTCATGAGGCAGTTCATATTCATGATTTCGAGAGAGCAGCATCGCGTGCTCTTTAAACTTTTTAATCCAGCGCCAGAGGGTTGCAACGGACACCCCACTCTCATCTCGTAAATTAGCAAAGTCGGCTTTGCCGCCTGATAGTGCAGCCAGAACCCGGATGCCAGATCCCTGTAAAAGTTCTGTTAAGGGCATGTAGCTTCGCTTATTGAGGATGGTTCTGAGGGTCACGGCGTGTGGATTGTTTGCCAGACTCACGTTCTTTGTTATTCCGCTTTTTGATATCTCCACAAATCCTTTATCCCTCAGTGATGTCGCAGCCCTTGAGATGTAGCCCCGGGTAACGGAGGCACGTTCTGCAAGCTCGCCCATAGTGAGCGAATCATCCAGAAGGCTTATTACGCGGAGTTCGAGTTCTGATAGCTTGACGTTCATTGGTGTATCATAATGGTGCACTATTTTATAAGTAGTTTACTGATATGATAGGGGATCAGTTTCATGCCGAATGCAGAAGTATCGGTTCGCGTCGAGCTTACCGGAGCGAACGCGTGGTTGGGTCTACGGGTGGTCTGGCAACGAGTACCAGGACTGGGTCGGCGTGACACTCACAGGAGCGCAGGACGGGTGGTGTGCTGCGTCAGGGAATCTTGTCGCGGGAGAGGGCAGTTATAGATGAGGGACGGGGGTGACTGCGATTGCCTGCACCGCACCCACCCGCTGATCGGATTGTGCGTGCGAGGTGGGGTGCTTGTGGGGAGATTTAACCAATCTTCGACCTGAAATCCGAAAGATCCATGACCAGATAACCGGCTTGCCTTAGATCCTCTTTTTTATCGATTGATTTCGCTATCAGTCCGAAGTCTTTTTTGTTCGAGTCATATAACACGTGCTCTGACTTTTCTTCGAGTTTATCAAGTTCCCTCTTTGCAGCCCCCGGGCTCATATCCTTCCATTTGCACTCGATAAAGAGAATTTCCCTGCTCTTTTCATTCAATGCCACGAGATCGATCTCCTTGTCACGGTGCCACCACTTCCCGATGCGATCAAAACGATTTGACATTGGAATATAATTGAATAGATCATCCCTCACAAAAATTTCGAATCGTTTTCCAAGATAACTGGATAATTCGTCGTTTTTCAGGATAAATACCCCTCTTTCCATCCGTTCCCTGTGTTTGTGAACGAAATTGAACCAGAAATCGAAGAGATTGTCCTTGATTGTATATATGCCCGCCTTTCCACTGCTCACGATCGGTACGGTTCTCTCGACGAAACCAAGTCGGATCAGGTTATCCAGATACGGATAAATTTTCTTCGCGTCGATTCCAACAGAGTTTGCTATCTCGCCGGGTCTTGTGCTGCCGTATGCGATCGCGTTTAAGATTGAGAAATATGTCTTCAGTTCTTTGAATTCCTGTGATATTATAAAATATGGCTCCCTGTAGAAATACCCATCCTTTCTGAAGAACTCAAGTTCTATAAAATCGGTGAACGTTTCATATTCCGATGCTTTGAGCAGATATTCGGGCACCCCTCCGATTGTCATGTACAGTTTCGCACGATCTTCAAAGTTCATCCCGGAAAAATCACCGGTAAACGAAAAAGACAGTTTGTCCAGAAGAATGTCCCTGCTCCGCAGTCCATACAGCGGAGAAGACTGTGATAGGACTTTCTTGCCCATCAGACCGAGAAGGGAACCTGAAAGCACGATAAATATATTTGTATTCGAGAACTTCAGATCCCACAATCGCTGAAGCGTGCTCAAAATGGTCTTATCGCTCCGTATCATGTATGAAAACTCATCAATCACCAGGTAGGTTCGTTTATCAGGAACATTTTTTACAAAATATTCAAGTAGCTGATTCCAATCCGTAATCTCCAGTTGAGCGAGGAGCGGATCTCTGAGATACTCCGCCATCTTCTCTTTCAACTCTTCGATCTGCTGTTTTGGTGTGGAATCGGCAGCGATATAGAATACCCCCTCGCGACCTCTGATGAATTCGAGGAGCAGCCGCGTCTTTCCGATCCTGCGCCGCCCGTACAGGACGATCAATCTCGCGCCGCTGCTCTCCCATTCCCTGTTGAGTAGTTCCAGTTCGGGTTCTCGATTTATGAATGTACTAATCATAATTAGTACTAATCTGGATTAGTACTTAATAGTTTTCACCGGACAATAAGTCAGTCCGGACGGTCATTTGTAGAGGTGTCACATCCCGGGCATTGACCGACTCTGCCGGGGTGGGGAAGTCATCAATGATGTTTCAGGGAGATCAGAGGGTAAGTTTATCTTCTTTATCAGGCGACTTAGCAAGTATTAAGTCTCGATATCGCATCAGCAATCACGCCCTCCCCCGCGACTCTCCGCACACAATACCTGTTGCGATCAGGTGCGCAGCACGAAGCGGCTCAGGGATGTGGCTGTGGGTCGTTGAGATCGCCGAAGTATGGAAGATGTTTAATTCATCGCCTATGAGTCAGATCTGTCGGTTCATCCGGTGAATATTATTAATAGCCGGGCGGTTAATGCAACAGCAGAGGTTCGCATGAACATGGATGAGGAATGCTTAGACGGGCTAGTTGAGCAAATCCGAAGAACAAGAGAAATTATACGCGAACGCGATGAATATGGATACACTTCCGAAGAACTGATTGATGTCAACAACGATCTCCAGAATCAAGTAGAAACACTCCAATCGCAAAACAAAACCCTTGAAAGTGAATTAGAAGCGAAGGAGGAACTGTCATACGAAAACAGGTTACTCAGACAACAAGTCGATGGTTTCGAAAGATCG
>CBDAFH010000233.1:0-6419 GCA_965195165.1 uncultured ANME-2 cluster archaeon
TTGACTCTGTCATCGTCGATGCCAACTTCGATGATCAGTTTTCGTTCAGACATATACGATTGAACTGGCGGAATTTTTATTAAGACTTGTTACGAATCGTCTGGGAATACATACTGTGCCCGAGTAAAAACTGGTCCCAAACATTTATTGGCTTTTTCAACACTTTGTGAAAAATAGAAGAGTGCTTGAGAATACAACCTCTTTTTATGTAGAATTTTAGTTGATTTAAGATCTTTAATAGCAATTTTCAAATATTCTTCAACTAAATTCATATGGCCTCTTAAGTACAGCGCCTGTACACCCGCGTTTTCACGTTCGGTTTGGCTGCGCCAGCGCTTTGCATGCAAGCAGTCTGCAACAAAACCACGTACCGATCATAGCGAAACTCTCCTCGCCCCATATGTAATAAATCAGAACTCATCTTATATAAACCCCCGCATAAGCGAGGGTGTACAACACCAGATGGCGTGATCGCCCCTATCTCCGTGAGATGATATAGAATCGGGTCAGATAGATACATACGCAGAGCACAAAGAAACTGAAGATCGCCCTGAAGATCGGGACGTACTGGTACTCAAGCCACGTCTCGATCACCTCCTGCGCCGAGAAGTAGAACTGGAAGGTGGCGATCAGCGCAAGAAACATCGCAATGATGAACAGACCGGTTCTGAAATGATCCTCGAGTTTACATTTTTCATCGTTCATTATTATACCTCCTCTTCATTATTAATGTGGTTAGTATCAATGCCATCAACAGCATCAGCGCAGTGAACCCCGGCGCCTTCTCCTTCATTACCCCGGATTCATACGCTTCCTCCGGAACCATGAAATCCTCAACCTCGATACCCTCGGAGACGACCTTCTCCTTCTCCGGTATCGTGCGCCTCGGATTCAGTTGCACCACGCCCTGCCCGCGCGCAACGATCGTATCGTTCTTCCAGATCAGCGCCTCCACAATGTAGTTGTAATCGTCCGGCACGACGATGTCGGCACTGCGGATGACCGTCGTCTCTTTCTCAATAACGCCTGTAGAGATCCATGTTTTATCTGCGAGCAAGCCCGCATCCATCTCTCTCGCCTTGATCAGTACCTGGAAGTCCTCGCTTGTGATATCGCCTTCGTTCGTGAGATAGAGATCAACCCCGATAGTAACCTTTGAACCGATCACGTTCTTCACGAGAAAGTCCATCTCAGGTATCCGCAAGCCGATATCATATACATTTGGTGTCAGATCGCCAATTCCGGATATTCTCATGGTTCTCTGATCTACTCTCTGATCATCCTCGAATAAAACAACTTCTATCCGGTATCCGCCATCTCTATCGACTTTAACCACCTGGGATGCAGGTTTCGTCTTCCGTTTCAAGATGCTTCCCACGGTAACGGTCTCCTGATCCACGAGCAATCCCGATTCCAGATCGAATGCCTTTAATAGGAGTCTGGCATCCCCACTGCGATCCCCGCGATTCTCGATGTAGGTGGTCACATTCAGAAGAACATTTGCGCTTGCGACCCGCTCTTTCGATATATCGATATCAGCGATCCTGAGTTCGCTTCTCTCAAAATCTCGGATGCATCCGCAACTGATGACCGATAATAGCAGTATGCCTGCCAACAGCAGGACCCCAGTCTTCCGAATCATTACTCTAATTAGGGGGTGGCGGCATATAAAAGTTATCACGAGTCCGGGCGCAGAGTTGCTCTATGGTTGTGGTTTCGTGGCAGCGACGGTGATTGGATCGAGCGCGATTTCACGTTCGGGGTGGCAGGGGAAACCGCCCGGAACAGTGCAGATAGCAAAGAAGAAATTTTTATAAAGCAGATAGAGAGATAGTAGTTCCATGATGAATCCGAAATACCTGTTGATAGGGCTGCTTGCATCGATGATCATCGGATGCGGATGTGCTGCTGCACTTTCGTTCAGTGGCGAGACTGTACAACTGACCGGCAATCAAACCGGAGATATCGTCTGGAACGAGTCTAATTTTGGAGGATTTTGTTATAATCTGAGCGGCGGTACCTGCACCGGTGCAGAGACGCTGACGGTTGAGGCTGGCGCGCTGGAGGGACCTGATATCGATCGATTCATCGATGTGGACAACCTCACATACACCACAGCTCCGATCTGGCAGGAATACAAACTTCACAGGAATCTCGGGCTGACGGTCGAGGATGGTCGTTATGAAGGAGGCTCCGGGTACTGGACAGAGTTCTGGATGGGTGAGCGATACGTTGCCGTAGGTGGCAATGCGTCCAAACTCGCAAAGCCGCTGGTTGAGTTTAACAGCACCGATACCAAAACCCTTGTAACCGGTGAGCCATGGGACCTTGGCGGTGGGTTCACACTTACTGCCATGCAGATCGGTATCGGGGGTTATCAGGTCCAGCTTCGTCTGTGCAAAGACGGAAAAGAGATTGATAGTGAGGTGATCGGCACGGGCAGTTCTGATTTGCAGGGTCGGGTGTACACGCACACAGAGGATGTTGTCGGAGAATATGATGTCCCGATATTCTCCTGCTACGTCTCTGAAATCTTTGGTGGAATAGAATCCGATATGATACGGGTCAAATACGTCTTCTTAATCGATAACGATGTCCTTCAGATCAGCACCGGGGAGTGCTACGGCAATATGCAGGTGAGATCGATAACTCCTGATGGGGTTACTCTCAGAAACCGGGACTCTCTGTATCAGGGACAACACCCATCAACGTGTCAGATCATGGGAAATCTCTCCTTTAAAACCATGAATAATGACAGCGCTATAGAATTCTACCCGCATCTGATCAGGGACGAACTGTCACTACTATCAGGAGGCGGCGGATTCGTATCAGATCATTGCGGACGGTGCCGGTGGGATCTGTATGAAAACTATACCCTTGGATGGGATCAGGTCGATTTAAGGGGGGGAAAGGTGTGGATCGTCCTTTGCAAAGACGGTGTGGTGGTTGATGAGCGGATACTGGCCGAAGAGCAAAGAGCGCCGGTTTATTCGGATTGTCGGTACAGTTACATCAAGAATGGAACTGAAATCATCAACGCAACCCTAAACTTTATATTTCGCGGATGTGCGGCGAACGTTGTCAAACTCGTGAATGTCACGCAGTATTCAGATGCCGATGGAACTGCCCTGCTCGTTGATGGATCGCACCTCTATAAAGCAGGAGATCCTGCAGGCATGGCAGGGGAACTCATGGACGGATATGTGCTCACGGTGAAGGATATCGATCTGCAGGGCGATGAGACCTGGATTGAACTGTCCACAAACGGCATCGTGACTAAGGAAGATTTTCTGATGTCAGGTGACCTGTTTGAGTACAGAAACAACGACAGTCTTGAATCGGTCGATTGCATCATTGAGGCAGTGTTTAGAGGATGCGTTGCAAACATCGTCAAACTTAAGAATGTTACCCAGTACACAGGCACCGGCGTGCGGTTGATCGAGAACGAATCGATGACCTATTCGACTGTTGCGAACGATCGCCTGATGATAGGTTTATGGGCGCTTGAGGAGGGATATTCGCTTTCACCGCGGGATATCGATTTTAATGGAAACAAGGTCTGGCTACTGTTGTTAAAGGACGGAGAGGTCATGGAGGATGCGATCATCGACTCCGGAAGATGTGATGCAGATAGGTGGTTTAAATATTATAATGCAACCGATGCACCGGTTTTCAGCACTTACGTTGATGTGGTTTTCCGCGGCACGAAAAGCAATCTCGTTCAGTTACGGCATACAACCCAGTATTCAGAGATCGATGGAAGTGTGTTTGAGTGGGCTAAAAAGATCTTGCCTACAGGAATCGTGATCATCGCCCCACCAACGATTACAGGATATAACCCCGGCTCTTATGTCAGTGACCTGGAAGGGGCAACAAGGGAATTTGACATCGCAATCGATCAGCCATCTGATGTCGTCTGGTATATTGATGGAACAGTCGTTAAAGATACTGAAAAAGGCGTAACGTACGCACATTACACAAACTCAAGCGTAACAGTCGGATACTGGAATGTCTCTGCCGTTGCGAGCAATGCAAAAGGCACTGATATGCAGACATGGTGGTGGACTGTTACCTCAAGCGGACCCTCCACCGGCTTTTGGATCTGGGATGCGAACAGAGAACCTCCGATGGATCTCGACTACATGTGGGATGCCCGGAGTTGCACAGGATTCTATTACGACATCGATGATGATATCAGCACGGAGATGCTCACCATTCAGTTAGGGGGTTATACTGACCGAACCATTGATGAGGGCAATCTCAAGTACATCACCACAGCAGCCGATATTGACTTCGAATATAATGATTGGGGCTCTTACAAGGTGATCGGTTTCATGGCAGAGAAGTATTTCGCAGGCTATGAGGATGGTAAAGCGGACATGGTAAGCGAGGATATCCGCCTTCTTTCAAAGGATATGTTGAGCAAGGTCTTGATCGATGAAGACGAGAAACATATAATCTCCACAGGCGCATCGCTCGAACTGAAGGAAGGCCATGAATTAAAGCTCATACAACTCGATATCGACGGAGGTCAAGCGCAGATCGAACTGATAAAGAACGGAAGAACTGTTGACACTGATATTGTGAGATCGCCGGACACCTATGTATACACCGAGGATCTCGGGAAACTGGATGATGTCCCACTCGTCGTGGTTCATATCGACAGCATCTATGCTGGTACGGAGTCTGATATGCTCACAATCGATGGCATCTTCCAGATATCAGATGATCTCATCCCTGTGGACACCGGTGAGGACTACGGCGAGATGGAGATCCAATCTACAACGGGTTACACAGTCACAATGGACAATTCTGATGACATTGATCTCGAAGAGGATGAAATAGTCGATATCATGGGAAACCTCAAGTTCCTCGTTGCTGACAACGACACCCTCCGGTTTGCGCTCTATGAGGAGCTAACCGAGCCGGGTACGCATGATATTCGCGGGACGGTCTACGACACCAATGACCCACCAAACGAATGGGATCATATGAACTTCGAGGGATTCTATTACAACATCGATGACGATCTCGGCACAGAGACACTATATGTTAAAGAATGCAGTGGCAGTACCATCCCCGAAGATGAACTCGTATATACAACGACTGCACAACCGGTTGAGTTCGATCTCAGCAGATGGGGTTCTTATAGTATAGTAGGTTTCATGGCAGAGCCATACTTTGCAGGATATATAAAAGGTGTGACCGATAGGGATATAACAAACGATAACATCAACCTTCTTTCAAAGGATATGCTGAGTAAAGTCTTAATCGATGTCGAGGATGATCGCATGATCTCTACAGGCGCATCGCTCCAGTTAGAAGAGGGTTATGAGTTAAAGATCATACAACTTGACATCGACGGAGGTCAAGCGCAGATAGAACTGCTGAAGAACGGAAGAAGTGTTGACACCGAGACTGTGAATTCACCAGACACTTATGTGTACAAAAAAGATCTCGGAAAACTGGATGATGTCCCGATCGTCGTGGTATACGTCGGCAACGTATTTGCTGGCACAGAGTCAGACCTGATTACAATCGAGGGCGTATTCCAGATATCAGATGATCCTATCTCTGTAGACTCAGGCGACGAATACGGTGAGATGATGATTACAAGTGCTTCAGGCGATAAAATCATGATGAAAAACCCTGATGATATCGATCTCGACGTGGGTGGGAATACCATGATCATGGAAAATATCGGCTTCACGACATCAGAGGATGGAGATCGATACTACCTCTTTGTCAGGCGGACGGTCGGCTCGATTGTAGCACTCAAGATCGAACTTCCTGAAAGATTGGTCGTTGGCGAGGAGATCGCGATAACAGTCACATCAGACGGATCCCCGGTCGAGGGTGCATACGTCACATTCGATTGCGAATATATCGGATTGACCGATCCGAAGGGTGAGGTCCGGTTCACGCCCGATACGGCAGGCACGTTCACAGTCACAGCAAGCAAGAGTGGTTACAACTCCGCATCTATCGCGGTGCGGATTATAGACGGTTCCACCGCCACCGCAGATGCCGTGGTCGCACTGCGACTTGCGGTCAGCGGCGGATGGGATGCCGGTGCGGACGTGAGCGGAGATGGGCAGGTCACTTCTCTTGACGCGCTGATGATTTTGCAGATGGCAGCGAAGGATTCCGGAGCCGTACCCAAGATCGTGATAAACGAACTGATGCCGAACCCAATAGGGACTTATCGTGGAAACGAGACCACGGAACTGTACAACTGTGGCGATGAGGAAGTTGATATCGGCGGGTGGGTTCTCGAGAACGAGGATGGTGCTACCTACAATATTCCGGCAGGCACGACCATCGAGCCGGACGGATACTATCTGACAACGAAGATACAACTCGACAATGGCGGTGGACATGTGCTTCTGTATCGCGATGGCGAGGAGGTTGACAGCAGC
>CBDAFH010000234.1:0-1812 GCA_965195165.1 uncultured ANME-2 cluster archaeon
TATCCTCTGGCTCCTGAACCGTGCGTGTGGATTGCTCCTTTAAATTTTCAAGCAGCGGATCGATCTCGTCCTCTTCATACACTGCCCCGCCAAACATATCGATCGTGCCCTTCAGGTCTTCAGAGAACCCGACATCCCGAAACTCGGCAGGATAGTTCACAGCGATCGAATATCCAGAAATATCCAGAAATCCGAGGGACTCGGTCTTAATCGAGGTCTGGTACCGGCCTTTGTCGATCTGCGAGAGTTCAAGTTGCTTCCCATCAAGATTTATGCTCGGAACGGTGTCTGACCTGACACCGATTACCGCGGGATCGCCGAGATGGACATCGTCACCAGTGATCACGATCTCATCGTTCCTTCTCGGATCCCCGACCGCCCAGTTAACCATCCTCGAGATCAGTTCAGCATTATCGCCGCTGTAGAGCGTGCCGCTCCATCCTGCGCCGTCATCGGTGCTTAAGGAGACTACGTGCCCCATGCCAAGCCGCCATGCCGTGACGACCGGCTTGCCCGCACCTGTCGTAACAAGCGTCTGCGCTCCGGTCTTCGGGGTGACCTTGTTGTAGCCGGTGATCGAGCCTGAGAGTGCAAGGTTTTCTGCGATGAAGTGGTTCGGATTTAGGACGCTAATCGAGAAATCCCCTTTCGTCGTATCATCCGGCTCTTCCGGCTTCTCCCCAAAGATGATGTTCAACCGCTCCGATTCCGCGGGTCTGTAATAGATTCCGCGGCCCTCTGATGCAAGGGATTTCATGAAATCTTCGTTTGTCGTCTCGCCAACGCCGACAGCGTACGTGGTGATGCCGGAATCAGCCATCGCCTTTGCAAGGTTAAGGCAGGTATCATCGCCGCCTGTCAGTCGTCCGTCCGAGATGATGATCACGCTCTTTGCGCCCACATATCCATCCAGCATCGCGGAAGCGGCAATCTGCGCAGTGTCCATATAGGTGGTTCCGCCATGTTTCAACGTCGTGATCTTGTCTTCGAGCGTACTCTTGTACAGTCCTCTGGTCAGTGGGGATACGGTGTATGCCTTTTGATTGAATGCTATCACTCCGATATGATCGTTTATGCTGATTCCGCGAAGTATATTGACTGCCAGTGCCTTTTCCATACTCAGTGCCGTATCATCCCCATAACTCGTGCCGACACTTCCTGAAATATCGATTATGATCACCACACCAACGTTTTTGCCTTCTCCCTCGCTCTCCTTAGATCTAACAGGAAGCAGCGTCTCAAACTGCGAGTCATAGTACCCGCCCAGGTCATACGCACGATCCCCGCCAACGACCACAAGCCCGCCGCCATTCTGCAGATACGTCCTCAACTTACCGAGTTCATCTTTGCTAAGATCGTTTACATGGGCATTATCAAGAACCACGGCAAGATAGTCCTCTGGATCAGCTGATGCCGCTGAACTGACGGTTGTTGTGTCGTACAGTTCGGCAAGCGTCTGGGATAGTGGAGAGTTCCGCACCGCCACGAGAAGAATCTTTGGTTTCGGCACCACATAGACCGATTTGTAGAATACATTGTTATCCTGCCTTGCATCCTCGCTTTCAGGCACAATCTCTGCTTTTATAGTGTGCGAGCCTACGTTTCGAAAGGTGTGCGTAATCGATATGGTCTCCTCCCGCTTATCTTGGGTAACCTGATTATCCGTTACTATTACGTCATCGATCGTGACCGAGAGCGTGTATCTCGCATCATAGCCTGCCTGCCGCACCAGAATTGTAAACGACTGCTCGCTATCCACGATCACATCCTTGCTTCCGGTGATCTCGACGCTCAGATCGTTTTGCTCTGGCT